>NZ_JBFRTN010000133.1:0-9078 GCF_041474095.1 Vibrio sp. 10N.222.54.A3 | reverse complement strand
CTTTACGGGGTCACTTCAATTTAGCTGGCTTTTTAGTATCTGCAATTCAGGTTTTTAACGAATTAGAATTCGTACTTAGCTGAAATACCGTAGTTTCTTTCTGCTTGAGAGTTCTCTTTGTAAAGCTCATCATCGCCGCGAATATCATTCCAACGGTAGTACTCTTCGTTAGTTAAGTTGAATACTCCACCACGAATAGTAAGATCTTTCATTGGCTTGTAGTAAGCTGTTAAATCAACAACCGTTGCACTCGGAAGCTCAGCTTGACCAGCGTTACCGCCGCTTTCGTCATCGAAGTTGATGTCTGAACCAGACTTGTTAGCCGTGTAGTTTAACTTAAGGCTAGTACCCCAGTTTTGGTTTGGAGCGTCGTAGTTAAGACCTAATACAGCATTCCAAGGGTTGACACTATTTAGTGCATTACCGTTTCCATCTTCACCTTCTGTGTATGAAGCAACGAAGTGAGTTGAGATACCCTTAGGTGCACCAACCAAAACATCCCATAGTAACGTGTTAGAGAATTCAACACCCTTAATTGTTGCCGAATCTAGGTTAACGTTAGAGTAGTGTGTCGTTCCGCCAACTTTTTTCGTTACCACTGTTTCGATGAAATCATCGTAATCACTGTAGTAAGCCGCTATTTCAGACGATGAAGCCTGTGTATTATGACGGTAACCTAGCTCGTAAGAGATACTGGTTTCTGACTTAAGGTCCGGGTTTGGATCGTTTACGTAACCATGTCCTGGGTTGTCATACGTGTAGTACAGTTCATCGAAAGAAGGGGCTCTAAAGCCTTGGCTAATCTGGCCAAAAATGGTGCCTGTATCAGTAAGTTTGTATGTTGAGCCTAAACGTCCAGTTACCGCAGAATCAGAGAAGTCCGTAAGTGACTCACCCGTATTTTTACCAGGGTCTGTAGAGAAGTAATCGAAACGAACACCTGGAGTAACAACAAGTTTGTCGTTCATTAGGCTAATTTCGTCTTGTACAAACAGACCAAACTTCTGCTCTTTAGCATCAGGAGTGTATACATAAAGCTGATCATCAGTATCAGGATCAGAGTTGTACTCCATGTTTGTATTGCTAATATCACTATGTGTGTATGTTGCACCATAAACTAGGTAATGGTTGTTAATCTGTTTATCTAGCTGAATTTCGATCTCAAGCTTATCTTCGGTGTATTCATAGTCTTTTGTTTGAAGATTGTCATTGTTAGCAGGAACATAAGGTGGGAAACCGGGACCTGCCGGTTTAAAGCGCTTCGTCACCCCATTTTCTTCTTTAGAGATGTATGACACTTTGCTCGTCACTGTGTCAGCGATAGCGCCATCAGCGAACCAAATGTGTTTAATCGCAAATCGATTTTGCTCTGTATCATCTGCACCCGTGTAGCTATCGTAGCTTGAGTGATAAATATCAGAGTCAGAAGTATCCTTAATTAGCTCAGCTAGAAACTCGATACGGTGGCTTTCGTTCAATTGGTATTGCAATTTTACCAATAGGTTATCTGCAGATGTATCTTGATCTTCTACTGCGTAATTCTCTAAGTTATTAGAGTCGCGGAAGTTTTGAAGCTCTTCACCATCACGGCGAGTGTAGGCAACCAATGTTTCCAAATCACCAAATCGATTAGCTAATGCAACGTGCTCACTGAAAGAGTTATCTTCTGAAGAGTAAGACAGTTTCGCTTGGCCACCGAAGTCTTCGCCATCTTTCAAGAAATCAGAAGGGTCTTTGGTTTCGAATGCAACAACACCACCAATAGCGTCGCTTCCGTGTAAACTTGAAGCTGCACCTTTGATGATTTCAACGCTTTTCAGCATATCTGGGTCGATTGAGATACCGCTAGAGTTAATAAATGCATAAGGGCCACCATCAAATGAACCTGGTTGCGATGAGTCATCTACTAAGATCTTAACGCGCTTACCTTCCATGCCACGAATATTGATAGTTTGTGCACCTTGACGAGAGCTTGAGTTCATCGTTACACCCGGAGTGTATTCGAAGATTTCATTAACATCTTTTGCCATGTTCTCTTCGATTTGCTCGTCAGAGATGACCGTCACAGAAGCTGCTGTATTGATAAGTGTTTGATTAGTACGAGTCGAAGATACAACAACCTCGTCAAATAGGGCATAATCTTCAGCAAAGGCTGATGTTGATGAAAGCGCTAAAACGATTGAAGCAGAGAGTAGGGATTGCTTATACATCTGATAGTTACCTTAATTCCATAGTATTATCTTGATTTGGGAAAGATAATATTGGATCTAAATGATAATTACTATTATTTGCATTTCAATTTATTTGTACTTTTGTCATTAAAAATACGCTTAAACCGTATAACTCATTGTATTAAAAGACCTTTAATGGTTCCATTTATCTGGTGAATGCTTCCATTTTTGTGATTAACCTCTCATTTATAAAGTAGGAAACTGATGCATAGTCCAATAACACTTGAAGCATTACACATATTAGATGCCATCGACCGACGTGGAAGTTTCGCCGCTGCAGCCAATGAAATGGACAGAGCACCTTCATCACTCAGTTATCAAATCCAGAAGCTTGAACAAGATCTGGACATCATGATTTTTGACCGTTCTGGACATCGTGCAAACTTCACAGAAGCGGGCCAGTTGATACTTGAGCAAGGTAGGGTAATTCTTGGAGCAACAGAACGCCTTGTTAATGAGGCAAGCATTCTAGCCAATGGTTGGGAGCTCGATTTGACCATCGCCTTTGATGGCATTATCCCGATTGCTAACTTTTTCCCACTGGTAGATGAACTAGGAAAAATCAGTAAAACACGCGTTCGTTTGCAAGAGGAAATCTTAGCGGGTTGTTGGGAATCTCTCACAGATGGTCGTGCTGACTTATTGATATGCCCTAAGCTCGATACAATTCCAAACGATATGAAAAGTGACGTAATTGGTAAAATGGAGATGGTGTGGGTCGCGGCATCAAGCCACTATGTTCACAATCGTTCTGGTGAATTCGATCAGAAGGCGAGAGAAAGTTACAGGGTTATTGCCATTGCAGACACCGCACGCGATCAGCCAGCACTAAGCATCAATATTCTAGAGAAACAGCCACGTTTAACCGTGACAAGCTTTCCTGCGAAAGTAGAGGCTTTGACATCAGGACTAGGGATTGGCACCTTACCGAATAGTGTCGCTAAACCTTTGATTGAATCTGGCGTACTACAGCAGATCTCCGGTACAGAACCACAACCGATCGATATTGTTATGGCTTGGCGACGCAACAAAATGGGCGACGCCAAGTCTTGGTGTATCCAACATCTTAAAAAGACATGGGCGTTAAAGTAACGGTAACACCATATCTGCAGTACCATCTTCAAAACTGATATCTAGCTTAAAACCGAGCTTTTGAGCTAGTGTCAGCATCCCTCTATTGGTTGGCATCGTCATACCCGACATCTGCTTGGTCTGCTTCGCACGGCAGTAATCGATAACCTTGGTCATAAGAATGCGACCTAGACCAACACCTTTAAGGTCAGAACGAATCAATATTGCGAATTCGGCGTCTGTGTTCTCAGGGTTAATCAGCGCACGGGACACGCCGATGATCGCTGGAACGCCTTGTTCCTCGCGAACGACCACAAAGGCGATTTCTCTATCGAAATCAATCTGAGTGAAATTCGCCAACGCCTCATGATTGAATTCACCGACATCACTAAAGAAACGCTTATAGAGATCTTCCTTAGACACACGGTTAATGAAGTCAGCATGAAGCGGTTCATCTTCGGGAAGAATAGGGCGTAACAACACTTCGGTTCCATCTTTTAGCTGGATACGTTCTTCAAGCTCGACCGGATAAGGGCGAATCGCAAGACGTTCCTGTGGATCGCCTTCGTACGCTTTCAAGATGATATCGGCATCTAATATCGTGAACTTGTCACCATTGGCCAGTACTGGATGGATATCCAAATCATGTATTTCAGGGCAATCCACTACCATTTGCGATATACGTACCAATAACTCAGACAAACCTTCTATATCGATGGGGTTAGGGAGTTTTTGTAGACGAATCTTGCCGCTTTTTATCGCTCGAATAATCAAGTAACGCGCCAGTGTCATGTTGAGCGGTGGAAAAGCAGCTGCGGCATCAATCGACTCATCCCACTCCGAACCACCTTGTCCAAGTAATATGATTGGGCCGAAGGTTTCGTCTGTTGTAACCTTAATACGCAACTCTTGGCCGCCCGCGAGCTTAGCCATACCTTGAATTAACAAGCCGTGGATGTTTGCTCTAGGGAAGGATAATTGAGAACGATCGAGAATTGCCTGAGCCGCATTGGCAACTTCACTGCTGTTTCGCAAATTGAGCATCACGCCTTGTACGTCTGACTTATGTGCAATATCCGGCGAACGTAATTTTACTGCGACGGGATAACCGATCGTTTCAGCGATGTGTACCGCTTCACTTGGGTCAGAAGCGATCCAAGTTGGTAACACATCGAGGTTGAAGCTCTTGAAAAACTGACTGTTTTGGTGAGTATCAAGGCTAACTGTATCTTTATCCAGTAGTTTTCTTTCTATCCAACCTTTCGCATCTGCTAGATCTTCAATGTGTACTTTTTCTGCAGTGGTCGGCGTTTCCATTAACTGACGTTGGTTACGTCTGTACTCGACTAAGTGCATGAATGCGACCACAGAGCTTTCAGGGGTCCGATAAGTTGGGAAACCCGCTTCGGTAAACAGCTTTCGTGCGGGCCTTGCTGTTAGCTCACCAGACCAATTCGTCAGGATGTTAAAGCGCTTGTGGCGAGGGTGCTTCTTAATCGCTTCAATAATTCGTTCTGCCGTTTTAGCGGAATGTGCGACCGCTGAAGGGCTGTGCATGATAAGAATCGCGTCTGCTTCATCGCCATCGAGTAAGATGTTTATAGTGTCGATATAACGTTGATCACCAGCGTCGCCGACAATATCGATAGGATTGCTATGAGACCAACTCGATGGCAAAACCTTGTTCAACTTATCAAGTGTCTCTTCTGAAAACTCTGCGAGCTTACCACCGCGGTCAAATAGGGTGTCCACAGCCATAATCGCAGGGCCGCCACCATTAGTAACAATAGCCAAGCGCTCGCCTCGCAATGGTACTGAATGAGTCAGTGTTTCTACCGCAGCAAACAGTTCATGTAAGTTCTTAACTCGTAGCATGCCGCTGCGTCGGATTGCGGAATCATAAATAATATCTAATGTGTCGGCACCGCCAGTGTGAGCCATTGCTGCGGCTCTGCCTTTCGCCGTTCGACCGCCTTTCAACACCAAAATTCGTCGGTTACGCGAAGCCGCACGCGCTGCAGAAATAAAGCGCCTCGCATCAGTAATGCTGTCTACATAAAGCAATATCGCTTCGGTGTGAGAGTCGGTACTGAGATAATCCAATAACTCCGAGAATTCGATATCGCTACCATTGCCTATAGAGATAAACGCCGAAAAACCGATCTCTTTGTCATTAGCCCAATCGAGAATAGTGGTACACACAGCTGCCGACTGAGAAACAAAGGCGATCTTACCGGGTAATGCTGTCACTGGAGAGAATGAGGCGTTCAAATTTAACCAAGGAACAATCACCCCCAAACTATTGGAACCCAACACTCGAATGTTGTGCTTTTTGGCAATCGCTAGGCATCGTTCATCATACGTCTCACCATTATCGCTTTCTTGCTGCATGTCTGAAGAAAGCACAATGACAGAGGCTATACCTTTCTCAGCCAGTTCTTCAAAAATAGCGACATTACGGGTCGCATTGGTACACAAGATTGCGAGGTCAGGAACAATCGGTAACGACAAAATGTTCTTGTAAGAAAGCACACCGGCCACTGAATCATATTTCGGCGTAACCGGCATCACCGCACCTTTAAAATCCCCATGCAACAAATTGTTCATAACAATATATCCTGCGCGTGTTTCTCGTTGAGAAGCACCAACAACAGCGATTGAACGGGGTTTAAGTAGGGGATCAAGATGATTCATAGACATATCCTAGCAATGCACGTAAGTTCATCGTAACTTACTTTGCACTCACAGGTTGATGGCAAATTCACCGAATTCAGATGAATAAGCAAACCCTGCATAAAGTTTGTGAAATAGGTCACCCACTAATGGTGTATAATCCCAAAGTTAACTTGATTCTAAACCGACGTATCGGCATGATTTATAGTAATTATTATTAAGGATATAGAGCTTTCCATGAAAAAATTTGCAATTGTGACTTTGCCACTGCTCTTGGCTGCATGTGTATCTGACGACTACGTTACCAATGTCACTTCAGATAGTTATCAAGAAGAGTACAACACGGCAAAAGTTGAAGCTCCAGTTGTATCTCAATCTGAGCAAACAAGCGTTGTTGAAGAAAATGTTGTCAACGTTATCAGAACCGAACCTGTTGAACAGAAAGTCGCTCAAACGACTCAAGCTAAGCCAGTTGCAGTAGTGACAGGCCCAACCAAGAAACAACAAGACATGAACCAACGTTTTGGTTACACAGTTCAAGTTGTTGCTGTTGGCAGCCAAAGTAAAGTCGATTCTTTCGTGAAAATGCTACCTACGACTTCTCAACCAGTTTGGGAAAACTACAAAATGGTTAACGGCACTAAGTGGTTCACGGTACTTTATGGTGACTACGCAACACGCTTAGAAGCTAAAAAGGCAATCTCAACACTGCCGAACACTTTCCAAAACTTGAAGCCGTTCGTTAAGAGCATTGATGACATCAAGAACTCTGAATACCCAACGCTTAACAAGTTGAACTAAGTTTTGATTCATAAAGAAGGGGCAAATGCTCCTTCTTTTGTTTTAAGACTCGCTGTTTTGTTTAATAGTTAATCGCTCGATCTTTCGAACGCAATTTTAACAATCAAAACACTGTACCTATCTCGACTTTTGTTTATCATTGAAGTCAGTACTCCTAGTTTCAAGGACCGAATTTACCCATGAACACCACAAACATCCTTCTACTTTGCGGCGGTGGATCTTCAGAGCATGAAGTATCTTTAGTTTCAGCCAATTACCTTTTTGATCAACTTAATAGCGTTGCAGATTTTAACGTTGTAAGAGTTGAAATTAAGAACGAAGGCTGGTGTCTTGATTCAGGTGAATTGGTTTATCTTGATATTAACGACCAAACCTTACGCGGTGACAATTTAGCATCTAAAGTCGATTTCATTGTGCCTTGCATACACGGTTTCCCAGGTGAAACAGGTGACATTCAATCACTGTTTGAAATGGCTAAAATTCCATACCTAGGTTGTGGTCCAGAAGCAAGCAACAACAGCTTTAACAAAATCACGTCAAAGCTTTGGTACGACGCACTTGGTATTCCAAACACGCCGTACCTGTTCTTATCAGACAACAATGATCAAGCTCACTCACAAGCAACTCAAGCATTTGAAAACTGGGGTAAAGTGTTTGTGAAAGCGGCTCGTCAAGGTTCTTCTGTAGGTTGTTACCAAGTTAACCAAGTAGAAGATTTAAGCGAGGCTATCAACAAGGCGTTCACTTTCTCGGACCAAGTATTGGTTGAGAAATCAGTGGTGCCTAGAGAGCTAGAAATTGCTGCTTATGAAATCGATGGCGAGCTACACATCAGCAAGCCGGGTGAGGTGATTGCACCGAATGGCGCATTTTACTCTTACGAAGAGAAGTACAGTGCAGACAGCCACTCGATCACTGAAGTTGAAGCAAGTAATTTAACTGACGAACAGCGTGAATTGATTGCAGACAGCGCACGAAAAGTCTTCACCCAGATGAAGCTTCGTCACTTGTCTCGTATCGACTTCTTTTTAACGCAAGACAACGAGATCTACCTGAACGAAGTCAACACCTTCCCAGGTATGACGCCAATCTCCATGTTCCCTAAAATGGTTGAGCATGACGGCCACAAATTCAGCCAGTTCTTAGAAAACTGCGTGAGAACAAGCCTTTCTTAGGTTTCTAACTCGTTTTCGTTCACTTAGAGCTGAACCCAAAAGTGCCTTAAGCTTTCGCCAAGGCACTTTTTGTTTTTAAAGCTAGCCGTTTTTTACGAATCTATCATTTAGCCACAACTTATATCCAAGTAATTACGAACCGTTTATTGCCAAGGTATTAGCGCCTTAAACTTCATCTTCTCACTCTCAGCCGTTCCCGTGAAACCCACATATTGGGCTGGCATGGCAGGGCTAAGCCAGCGACCAAAGTCCTGAATCTCTCTAACCTTAAGACCTTGTTTCGACAACTCTTGTGCAGCACCAACACGAATCGAATTTCCAGAGAAATGGTGATTTTCTGGCAGTTGAAGTAAGTCGCTAGCTCTTCTCAATATCCTATAGATGGACGAATCATCTAAAGGCTGCAAACCAATATTCTCATGCTTGTCTATCGCACGAAATACTGGCAAGTCATCTTGTATACCAGTAAACGAAAGCCAACGTTGAAGTGCAACACTGGCTATTTGTGACAACTGATAAGCCGAATCTTTGACTGTTACTTGGTAATGATCTTCAACGTACTCAACATCACTCATCGATAACAACTTAAGCTCTGAGCGCTTTAAAGCACACTCGAACATCACGTTATAAATAGCAATGTCTCTGATCTCTTTCAGGTTTGCTTTCTCATGGGAGAGTAACGTATTCAAATCAGTGAGATGCACAGATGTCATAGCATTGGTTTGTTTAGCGTCACCGGCCATTTGAGATTGTAAGTGGAGTAGGGTAAAGCGAACTTGCCTGTGCTTGATCGGGTTAGCAAAGCTCAACACAGTATGTAACATGCTAAGCGTTGCAGTGTAACGTTTTAGCGATGCGTATTTTCTATCGTTAGACTCCGTTTCAAGAAAACGACGAACAGCGGTTATAGATGCGGGAAGTGTGTTAATACGATGTTTGGTACAGAACGCATGATAGCGATTCCAATCACTGTAAATGCCCAACAGTGAATTGCGAGAGTATTGAAATCCTGTCAACTCATCTATAATTTCTATTGTCGCGTTGCTGTTTAATTTTTCAACAAATGAATTAATTATCACAGAGTCAGTTAAAATAGGGACTTTTTTTCGGTTCATCGCGGCTTTCCG
>NZ_JBFRTN010000132.1:0-1312 GCF_041474095.1 Vibrio sp. 10N.222.54.A3 | reverse complement strand
TGTCCCGTCCTGAAATGTGTTTACACATTGAGGACGAATTATGGCTACTTCAAATAATACCTACGTTAAGCGCACTCAGCGTGATTACACACTAGGCTTTAAATTACAGGTCGTCGCCGCTGTAGAAAGAGGCGATATGACATATAAACAAGCCCAAACCATTTATGGTATCCAAGGCCGTTCAACTGTTTTAACTTGGCTTCGAAAGCACGGTAAGATGAATTGGGCGCAAACTCCAAGGATGAATACCATGCACCAATCAACTAAGCCTAAAGAGTCACCAGCACAGAAAATAAAGCGTCTTGAGAAAGAGCTGGAAGACGAAAAAATCAAGAATCTCTTTTTAAATAGAGTGGTTGATATTCTTGATGCTGAACACGGAACTAGCCTCAGAAAAAAGTATCTCACCAAGGAGCAAGAAGCCTTCAAGAACAAGAAGGAATAAGTTTAGTTCGAGTATGTAAGCTATGCGGGATAACGAGACAAAGCGTTTATCAACGAGAAAAGCGAGCTGTTCATCGCCAGTTGGAACTTAAACCCATCAAACAAATGGTGTTGGATATTAGACGTTATATGCCTCGGGTTGGCACTAGAAAGCTCTACTTTTTACTTAAGCCAAAGTTGCAAGAACAAGGTATCAAGTTAGGTCGGGATGCTCTTTTCAACTACTTACGTGATGAACGGTTATTGGTAAGACCTAAACGTAGTTTTACGAAAACGACAAACAGTAAGCATTGGATGAAAAAACATCCGAACTTATTAAAGAACTACAAACCATGCACTCCAGAGGGTGTGTTAGTAAGTGATATTACCTATATCCAATCAGATGAAGGCATTCACTATCTCTCATTGGTAACTGATGCGTTTAGTCGGAAAATTATGGGCTACGAGCTGAGCAACGAAATGAAGGCGACGGATGTTGTGAAAGCGCTAGATATGGCTATTAAGGGGCGTCAATATCATCGTTCGTGTATCCATCACTCTGATCGTGGTCTCCAGTATTGCTCCGGTGTTTATCAAGATAAGTTGAAAAGTAGCGGCATAAGCCCCTCGATGACAGACGGTTATGACTGCTATCAAAATGCATTAGCAGAGAGAGTAAATGGAATACTGAAACAAGAGTTCTTACTTAATAAGTGTAAAAACCTCGGAGAGCTTAAACAACTAGTAAAAGAGTCTATAAGTACCTATAACAATATGAGGCCGCACCTTAGTCTCAGGATGAAAACTCCAAATGAGGTGCATGAAAAAAGCCAACAGCTGATGCTGTTGGCTTAGTAGAAATACTGTCAACGTATTTTAGGACGAGACA
>NZ_JBFRTN010000131.1:0-21122 GCF_041474095.1 Vibrio sp. 10N.222.54.A3 | reverse complement strand
TTAATTAATCATTTGATTAAATAGTGAGTAATTAATCTTCTACAACCATGTCGATTTATCCCTATAATTAATCGTGTGATTAATTATAGGGATAGGTCTCAGTGATGGCAGCGCGTAAAGCAGGGCGACCTCAACAGAATCTAGATGTACGGCAGTTACTCATTGAGCACGCTCGAGATCTGTTCGTGGTTCAACCGTACGACAAGGTATCGACTCGCTTAGTTGCTGAGCGAGCGGGTGTGAATATTGCGATGATTCGCTATTACTTTGGCAGTAAAGCCGGATTGTTTGAGGCGATGCTGCGTGAAACATTACGCCCTATGCAATTACAAATGCAGAGACTCGTTGATGAAAGCAGTCATGAGAACTTTCTTGATTTAATGCGGACTTACTACAAAGAGATGGTCAAAGTGCCGAAGTTTCCTCGCTTGATAGCCCAAGTGATGAATATGCCTCCCTCTGAAGTGCAAAGAGAGTTGCTCGAAAAGGTTTTCCTCGATGTTGCAAAGCCAGCCCAAGATGTCATTTTTGAAAAGTTGGTTGAACAAGGCATCTTAAAACAGAACATGGATCCAAAATTGTGCCGTATTTCGTATGTAAGCTTGATGGTGTTTCCTTTCATCGCTCCGCCGCCTTTATTGGCAATTCATGGGATTGAGATTAATGAAGAATTTCTTAATCGTTTAATCGAACACAACATTCAATTGATGACTGAAGGCTTTATTAACGCACCGAGCCCTTCTTCCGTGCAGGACCAAAGATAATGAAAATAAATAAAAAACTACTCTTCTTTCCAGCACTTGCGGTTGGTGTTATTGGCCTTGTCGCCGCGATTAACTTGAAGCCGGATCTTCCAACCAAACCTGCGGGTGATAGGGCTCGCTTAGTTGATACTGTGAGCCTAGAACAACAACTGATAGCGCCGTTAGCGGTCGGCTTTGGCAAAGTGGTGCCTAAAGTTGAATGGAAAGCGATTGCTGAGGTGACAGGACAGATCGTGCATCGACATCCAGATCTTGAAAAAGGCCAGGTGATCCCTGCAGGAACGGTCGTGCTCAAGGTTGATCCATTGGATTACGAATTGAAACTGATACAAGCAGAGGCGGATCTAAAATCAAGCCAAACCTCATTAGCGAAATTGAATCAAGAAGAAGACAACCTTAATAAGACTCTTAAGATCGAAAAGAATCGTTTGGTGATCAGCAATAAAGAGCTACAACGTAAACAGGATCTGCGTAAGAAAGGGCTCACCTCTCAATCGGATGTCGACCTGCAACAACAAAGCGCATTGTCTCAGCAGAAGTTGGTATTAGATATCGCTAACCAAATCGCGTTGATGCCAGATGAAAAGCGTGTTGCGGAAGCGGTGATTAAGGTCAACGTGTCTAAGGTAAAAGAGGCGCAGCGCTCTCTCGATAAGACCACGATCACTTTGCCAAGAGCGATGCGAATTGCTCAGGTTGATATCGAACAAAATCAAGTAGTTAACCTTCAGCAGGAGATGTTTATTGCTCACGGGATTAATGTCATGGAAGTGGAGGCGCAACTTTCTATTCACGATATGCAAACTTTAGCCTCCAGCTTTAACCAGTTCCCTCGTGATGCTGCAGGAATCCCTAATCCTTATGAAGCGCCAATCAAAGCAAGCATTCAACTTAACAGCGGCAACCTGAACCTCAGTTGGCCAGCGAAGGTGGCAAGAATCAGCGAAACAGTTGATGAAAACCAAGCGACGGCGGGGATTATTCTCGAGATCGCTCAAGATTACTCACAATTGCAACCAGACAGCGCAACGCCTTTGGTTAACGGTATGTTTGTCAAAGCTGAGATTGAGGGTGTCGCGAATCTAAGTTGGGTGGTTCCAGAGCGAGCACTGCATGGTGATAAGGTTTACCTGATGGATGACAATCAGCGTTTGCAAGTGGTCAATGTTGAAGTGCTTTATCGTAGAGACAATCAAGTGGTTGTAAGTGGAGAGCTACAAACTGGAGATAAACTGGTTCTCAATGATGTCCTGCCAGCAATCGAAGGCATGTTACTGAGAGAGTCGAACTCTGAAGAGGCCGAGCTTGAGTCAGATACTCAGGAGAGTGCGTCATGATCAAATTTTTCTCTCGGCACCCAACAGCAGCAAACTTGTTGATGCTTGGGTTGTTGATCTTGGGTCTAAGCTCACTATCAACCATCAAACGTGAAACCTTCCCCGCTTACGATCCGCCTTACATTATGGCTGCGATTGTCTATCCCGGCGCCTCTCCACAAGAAGTGGAAGAGAGCTTGTGTGTACGAATGGAAGATGCAGTAGACGGCTTAGCCAACATTGAAGAGACTCAATGTGAAGCGATCGAAGGCAGCGCCCGTTTAATTCTCAAGTTAAATGAAAAAGCGGACATCGGCCGAATGCTGGTGGACGTGCAAACCCAGATCAACTCGATCAATGACTTCCCAACTGAGATTGAATCGCCTGTTGTTCAAGAGCTAGATTGGAATGAACCAGTTGTCGATATCGCTATAACAGCCGAAACGTCGTGGCCGGAACTTAAGGCCTACGCGGAAGATCTTAAGCGTACCATGAAGCTTGATTACGATGTCTCTTTGGTCGAGGTTAGCGGCTTCTCGGATCATCAATATCGAGTGGAACTGGATACCCAAGCTATTCGTCAGTTGGGTTTGAGTGTCGGTGATATTGCGGATCAAATTGGTCGACAGAATGTAAAACTGCCGAGTGGTAACGTTGAAACACCAGACAAAAACTTTCTGATTCGTTTCGACGAGAGACGAGTTACGCCTGTTGAGCTGGAAAGCATCGTGGTTGGATCTGCGCCTAATGGCTCGGTGATTCGTTTGAGAGACATAGCCAAAATAACCGACCGCTTTGAGCTTGATGAGCAAAAGGTGCTATTTGATGGCAAGCCTTCAGCGCTGCTTAAGATCAGTAAGAACAAAGAAGACGATGCGCTGCGAATCAAAGAGAACGTAACACGATTCGTTGAAGATCAAAGCGCGATTGCTCCTGATGGCGTGACACTACAAATGACCAACGATCTCTCATCTGTACTTTGGGATCGTCTAACCATGATGGTGAGCAATGGCTGGCAAGGTATTGTGCTGGTGTTCGCCACCATGTGGTTGTTCTTCAGCTTACGTTATTCGTTTTGGGTAGCGGCGGGGTTGCCGGTAGCCTTCCTTGGTGGTTTGTTTTTAATGGCCAATCTTGGTTTATCGATTAACATTATGTCGCTGGTCGGCTTATTAATGGCGATTGGTATCATGATGGATGACGCCATCGTGATTGCCGAATCGATAGCGTCCCATTTAGATCGGGGGCAAAACGTTGATGATGCGGTGTACAACGGCGTTAAGAAAGTGTTTCCCGGAGTGTTGTCTTCTTTCTTAACCACGGTGTGTATTTTCGGTAGCTTACTGTTCCTAGATGGCGAGATGGGCGCGGTGCTTAAGGCCGTTCCTCAAGTATTGATTTTGGTGCTGTCGTTGAGCTTAATCGAAGCCTTCCTAATTCTGCCTAATCACCTGTCTCACTCGCTGCATAAAGAAAAAAACGATAAGCCAGCGCTGCGCTTCAAAGTGGTGTTGCTTGAGAAGTTTGAGAACTTCCGTAATACCACTTTGATGAACATGGTTGAGAAAGTCGTGACGTTCCGCTACGCCTTTATGGGCGGAGTGATTACGCTATTGTTGCTTTCAGTAGCCTTGATTGCTGGCGGGGTTGTTAAGTTTCAACCTTTCCCTGAGCTGGATGGTGATATTGCCGAAGCGCGAATCATTCTTCCGCCGGGCGCATCACTGTCTCAAACCGAGAAAGTGGTCGACAAAATTGTCGCGTCGGCTGAGCGCTTGAACAAACAATGGAGCGAAGAGGTTGAAGAAGGCAATACACTGGTCGAGCATATCACCAGCCAATTCAATGCCAACGCCGATGCCAATGAATCAGGCCCACACTTAGCCACAGTGCGTTTAGATCTGCGTGGAGCAGAGAGCCGTAACACGGTTATCGATGATTTCATTGATGCATGGCGAGAGGATATCGGTGACTTGGCGGATCCTATTTCATTGGTGTTCAAGCAACCTACTATGGGGCCGGGCGGTCGTGCTATTGAAATTCGCGCCAAACACGATGACCTGAGCGCATTGAAATCCGCTTCTTTGGATATTCAGGAGTACCTTAATCAGTTCGATGGGGTGCATGGCGTGCTTGATGATATGCGCATGGGTAAAGAAGAGATCTTGGTGAAGCTGCGTCCGGGCGCTGAAACCTACAATGTGAATGGGCAGATGATTGCTTCCCAATTGCGTGCGGCTTTCTTTGGTCAGACAGCGGATGAGATTCAAATCGGTGTTGAGAATATCTCGATTGAAGTTCGTCTTGATAAAGAACAAGCGGGTGATTTACAGCAGCTGGCTAACTTCCCAATCATCACTGCAGACGGCAGTCAGATTCCATTAGCAACATTGGCAACGTTAGATTTTCAGCGTAACTATGTGCGAATCCAACGTATCGATGGGTTGAGAACCATCAGTATCTTTGGTGATATTGATAATAAGAAAGCGAGTTCATCCGCGATTTTGGCTCAGTTCCAAAAAGATGAAGCCGCCAAACTTATTCAGAAGTACCCGGGTCTACGCTTTGATTTCGAAGGGGAGGCCAAGGATGCAGCCAAGACGGGGGCTTCGATGGGCAAAGGGTTCTTGCTCGGCTTATTCGGCGTGTTTGCGATTCTTAGTTATCAATTCCGAAGCTACTTAGAGCCTGTGGTCGTGATGTTAGCGATTCCACTCGCTTTTATTGGGGTGGTCGTTGGTCACTGGATACTTGGCCATTCTTTGAGTATGCCAAGCATGATGGGCTTTGTGTCGCTTGCCGGGATTGTGGTTAATGATTCCATCTTGTTGGTGCAGTACATTCGTCACCATGTCGATGAGGGAGATAGCGTGCATGACTCGGTGGTAAAAGCCAGTCGTGAGCGTTTCCGAGCGGTATTCTTGACCTCAATGACGACTGCGGCAGGTTTGCTACCGCTGTTGACGGAAACCAGCTTACAGGCTCAGGTTATCCAGCCATTGGTTATTTCGATCGTATTCGGCATATTTGCCTCGACCTTACTGGTGCTGTTTATGATCCCTGCTGCTTACGCGATATTGGCGGATTTCGGTTTGGTTAAAAAGCACGAGCCTCTCTCGCTATAGACATTGGAAGCAAGAAAATAAGTAATAAACACTAAAGCGGCCTAGTGCCGCTTTATCTTTATAGGGTGTTTTTTCATATCCTTGGCCCGAGCGGCTGCACTGCGCATCCCAAGGAAATTTCATTTTAGTTCATTCAAAACGTCACTTAACTGTCATTTGTTGAGCATAACTTGAGCCTTAACTGAATAAGGATTGTTAAGGAGATCGTATGCGTACAATCGAACCTATTGTCCGTTGGGATGTGGCATTTTCTGTTTTCTGTTTAAAAAACCGTTATAGCGGGCAACATGCAACGCTCAGTAAAGCGGTGTCTCATACTGGAGATGGACACCTTTACGTGTTAATTGCATTGATTGCTTTGTTGGCTGATAGCAGTACTGGCCGAGATTTTCTATTGGTCGGTTTAACCGCCTTTGCCATCGAGTTGCCTATCTACTGGCTCGCGAAAAATACCCTCAAACGTCGCAGACCGGCAGAGTTCTCTTCACTGCTTTATTCCCACATTGTGCCATCCGATAAATACAGCCTGCCATCTGGGCATTCCGCGGCGGCTTTTGTTATGGCGACCCTAATCGGACATTTCTATCCGAGCTTATATCTCTTTAGCTTGGTGTGGGCAACTGCGATTGCTGGCTCTCGAATCTTACTTGGTGTGCACTTTTTAACAGACGTACTGATTGGCGCAGCCTTGGGCATCGCTTGTACCAGCCTAGCTATCAGCTTCATCCTGTAATTATTTTGTTGGCAACCACTGCCGAGCTTAAGTGGTAAATTTAAAGGAACATGCATGAAAATTTTATATGGCGTACAAGGCACAGGAAATGGGCACATCGCTCGAGCGAGAGCAATGGCCGTCGCTTTTCGTCAGCAAAATATTGATGTCGATTTTCTGTTCTCTGGACGAGATGAGAGCAAATACTTTTCGATGGAAGCGTTTGGCAACTATCAGACCCGCAGCGGCTTAACTTTTTACAGCGAGCAGGGGCAGGTTAAATACGGCAAAACATTCATGAAGAACAACATCTGGCGATTTCTCCGTGAGATTAACCAGATCGATCTTACGCCTTATGACTTAGTGATTAATGATTTTGAGCCTGTCACTGCATGGGCGGCTAAGAGACAAGGTGTGCCATGCATTGGGATAAGCCACCAGAATGCGTTTCGTTATGATGTACCCAAAGAAGGGGGCAACTGGATTGAACATTCAGTGATTCAACATTTCGCCCCAACCGAGCACTCTATTGGCTTGCACTGGTATCACTTTGAACAGCCGATTTTGCCGCCTATCGTTCACACGCTGGTTGGTGAGCAACAAACCAAAACAGCACAAGACTTTACGTTGGTCTATTTGCCATTTGAGGATCTTGAGTCGATCTCAGAGCTGCTGATGAAGTTCATTTCGCAAAACTTTGTCTGTTACCACCCGGATGTGATTGAGCATAGCCGAGTTGAAAATATTGAGTTCAAACCACTGAGTCATGCGGGCTTTCAATTCGACCTCAATCAGTGCTCTGGTGTGGTCGCAAATGGCGGCTTTGAATTGCCATCTGAAGCCCTAACTTTGGGGAAGAAATTGCTTCTCAAACCACTCGAAGGACAGTTCGAACAACAGAGCAATGTGGCGACGCTAGAGGCCCTTGGGTTAGCTCAAACCATGACGTTTTTAGATGCGGCTATCTTGCGCGCTTGGCTCAGTGAAAAACAGGCCGAAGTGGTCACCTATCCAGACGTGGCAAGTGCACTCGTTGAGTGGGTATTAGCAGGGAATTGGTCTAATCAAGATGATTTAAGAAAGCAACTTTGGGACAAGGTCGACTTTCCAAGTTATGCATCGCTCACCTAACTCATAAGTGCTATTTCTGAATTGGCCGGTTGAACAATTCACGAGTTCAATAAATTGTAACAAATGTAACCAAACGATAGAACAGCTAAATAAGTCGAAATTAAACTCATAAGTAACGCATTTTATGTTTTTTTATAACTCTATAAATAATTGATTTTTAGATGTTGTTTAATCATTAAGGTAAAATAAAATTATTCTTTATCAATCTTGTTGGTAGCTCGAGATGCATTGGTTAATAGTAATGTCAATCCGAAAAACATCGGTCTGATAAATATAAGAATTAGTGGTTATCTATTCTCATACCATTACCAATTTAACGCTGTCGAACCGACAAGAGGCAACTTGAATGTTAGATAAGAAAGACGCAATGAGTGCTATTGCAAGCTACAGAATGGAAAGCACACTTCGTGGAGTCGACTTAAATCTTTTGACTGTATTTGATGCAGTTATGCAAGAGCAAAACATTACACGTGCAGCTCACAATCTGGGTATGTCTCAGCCTGCTGTAAGTAACGCTGTTGCTCGTCTAAAAGTGATGTTTAACGACGAACTATTCATGCGTCAAGGTCGTGGTATTCAACCGACTCAACGTGCTCGTCAGTTGTTTGGTCCAATCCGCCAAGCGCTACAGTTAGTACGCAACGAACTACCAAGTTCTGTGTTCTCTCCAGAGTCGTCTTCTCGCCTGTTCAAACTAGCGATTTGCAGCCCTTGTGATATGCGTTTTGCTCCTAAGATTATGTCGACAATCAACGAGCAAGCACCTAGCGTGAAACTGCACATGGATGCTGAATTCGATCGTCAACTTTCTGAGCGTATGCGCTACCAAGAAATCGACTTCGTTATTGATTACGCTCGTTTTGATGAGCAAGGCTTCTCAAGCACTGAAATCTTCCAAGACGAATTAGTTGTGGTTGCTTCTGCTTCTCACCCACGTATCAACGGTGAAGTTTCTGCGGCAGAGCTGCTTAACGAAAAGCACGCAAAACTGTCTCGCATCCATGGTCAACGTAGCTTCTCTGAGCAAGCTTACCGTGACCTAGATTGCACGCCTTTCTACGAAGGTACGAGTTTAAGTAACGTTCTTTACGTTGTAGGCCAATCTGAACTAGTAACAATTGCTCCTCGTTGGATGGTAGAACATGCAGCAAACAAAGAGCAGCTTCAGATTCTAGATTTCCCATTCGATAATGCGGCGATTTCTGGCTTCCTAAGCTGGCACGAATCAAGTGAAAAGGATAAAGGACACATTTGGTTACGAGATCAGTTAATGATGATCTGTGGCGAAGTAGTGGCACTTAACTAGACACTAATCCCTATGATTTATAAGCCCTAAGCTAGGAGACTGGCTTAGGGCTTTTTTATGCGCGCTATTTTAGTAGGTAGAAAACTTAGCGTGAGACGTACTATTACTGATAACTTTGAGCTTCATCAGTTGCCTTTTTCATGATCAGAGGTACACTTGTGCGCTCAAAAAAGCTTACAGGTGTAAGCCAAAGGTAAAGAGATGGCCAATTTAGATTTTCATATCGTAAAAAGACTTCGTGACCAAATTGCCCAAGGCGGCAACCGTACAGCTTTGAAGCACAAAGTAGACAATGTATGGCAAGGTATTAGCTGGGAGCAGTTTGGACAACAAATCGATACGCTTTCATTAGCACTATTGGCTCAGGGACTGAGAGTTCAAGATAAGATCGGTATCTATTCAAATAATATGCCTCAATGGACCGTGGCAGATTTTGCATCTTTACAAGCTCGTCTTGTGACTGTGCCGATTTATCCAACCAACACAGCAGCACAGTCGTCTTACATCATCCAAAATGCGGATGTGAAGATCTTATTCGTTGGTGAGCAAGTTCAATTCGATGCGGCGGTTAGCCTGTTTGAAGAGTGCGAGCAGCTAGAAGTTGTTGTGGCTATGTCTGATGACATCGACCTACAAGGACACAGCTTTGCCGTATCTTGGAATGACTTCATGGCGCGTGGCGTTGAAGCACAACAAGCTGAACTTGACGTGCGTCTTGCTGATGCAAGCATGGACGACCTACTAACTCTTATCTATACCTCTGGTACCACAGGTCAGCCAAAAGGCGTAATGCTTGATTACACCAACATTGGCTACCAGTTAGAAGGCCACGATGAGCGCCTTAGCTTAAGCAAAGACGATGTCTCATTGTGTTTCCTACCGTTATCACATGTATTTGAGCGTGCTTGGACGTTCTATGTCCTTTATAAAGGCGCAACCAACTGCTATCTGCAAGACACGATGCAAGTACGTGATGCGCTAAGTGATGTGAAACCTACCGTAATGTGTGCGGTTCCACGCTTCTATGAGAAGATCTTCTCTGCGATTCACGAGAAGGTATCTAAAGCGCCATTTATTCGTAAAGTGCTATTTACTTGGGCGGTGAACATGGGAGCAAAGCTTTCAGTTTGTCACCAAGAAGGTCGTACTCCATCGTTGATGCTGAAGAAGAGCCATGCGCTAGCTGATAAGCTGGTGCTATCTAAACTGCGTGCTCTACTCGGCGGTAACATCAACTTCATGCCATGTGGTGGCGCGAAGCTTGATGAGACGATTGGTCGCTTCTTCCATGCTATCGGCATCAACGTAAAACTTGGCTACGGTATGACAGAAACTACAGCAACAGTATCTTGTTGGGATGACCGCTGTTTTAACCCAGATTCGATTGGTATGTCGATGCCGGGCGCAGAAGTGAAAATTGGTGCGAAGGACGAGATTCTTGTTCGTGGTCCAATGGTGATGCGCGGTTACTACAAGATGCCAGAAGAGACCGCAAAGACATTCGATGAACACGGCTTCTTGAAAACCGGTGATGCGGGTCATTTTGATGAAAATGGTAACCTGTTCATTACTGATCGTATCAAAGAGCTGATGAAAACTTCTGGTGGTAAGTATATTGCCCCGCAAGTGGTTGAAGGTGCGATTGGTAAAGATCACTTTATCGAACAGATTGCTGTTATCGCTGATACACGCAAATTCGTTTCTGCGCTGATTGTTCCTTGTTATGACTCGCTAGAAGAGTACGCCAAAGAGCTTAATATCAAGTATCACGATCGCGTTGAGCTGGTTAAGCATCACCAAATCGTCGAGATGCTAGAAAAGCGTGTGAATGACCTACAGCAAGAACTGGCTAAGTTTGAGCAAGTAAAGAAATTCAAACTGCTACCAAAAGCATTCTCTATGGATGATGGTGAACTGACACCAACTCAAAAATTGCGTCGTAAAGTTATCAACGATAAGTATCAAGACGAAATCGAAGAAATGTACAACGAAAAGCCTAAAGATAAGTAGTTTTCTGCTTAGATAAATTTTCAGTTGTTTAAAAATCCCCCTACGAATGTGATTGCATTTTTAGGGGGATTTTTTGTATCTAATGACACAGCACAATGTGCGAAAGCGCACACCAGCAAGCTCGCGGTTTATCGATAAATAGCGATCTATTAAAATATTAAGTGCTTTTTTTTGTTCACTAACTAGTGTTTAAACCTAGCGTGGAGGGCTTAGTTGGGTTTTATTTAATGCTTTGAGCTAATAGTTGGTTTTTTGGCATAGTTGCCGAATAACAGGTGTTAGACCAGATGATAATAAAGCGTTAAAGTTGTTTCGTATTACTGTTTGTTGTTATCACGACAGACAGCCATAGCCGAAAAAGTGGAAGTATTTCGAATTAGGCTACGAATAAGCCCTAGACTATGAAAAACCAGCCCAACATGTTCACCAAATATGATTGGAAACTGGTGAGGAGAGCAATATGACAACAAAACCTGAAACAGCCATGTCATCCGGCGCTGAGATGTTATCCGGCGCTGAGATGGTGGTGCAGTCTCTAATTGAAGAGGGTGTAGAACAAATCTTTGGTTACCCAGGTGGTTCTGTACTTGATATCTACGATGCGCTGCATGCTAAAACTGCTGAAATTAAACACGTATTAGTACGACATGAACAAGCCGCTACCCACATGGCTGATGGCTATACTCGTTCTACCGGCAAACCGGGCGTAGTACTTGTGTGTTCTGGTCCAGGTGCGACCAATACCGTTACTGGCATTGCAACAGCCTACATGGACTCAATCCCAATGATTGTTATTTCTGGTAACGTACCAAATAACCTCATTGGTAATGACGCCTTCCAAGAGTGTGACATCGTGGGTGTATCACGCCCGATCGTTAAACACAGCTTCTTAGTTAAGAAAGCGGAAGATATCCCTGAAGTCGTTAAAAAAGCATTCTATATTTCAACGACAGGGCGTCCCGGTCCTGTGGTTATTGATCTGCCGAAAGATATCTTAAACCCACAAATCAAGCTTCCTTATGAATACCCAGAAACGCTCAAAATGCGTTCGTATAACCCAACGGTTACGGGTCATAAAGGTCAGATCAAAAAGGCGCTAAAAGCCCTTATTGAAGCGAAGAAGCCGGTACTTTATGTCGGTGGTGGTGCGGTTATTTCTGAGGCAGATAAGCCGCTGTTAAAATTAGCAGAGGCACTGAATTTACCTGTGGTAAGCACCCTAATGGGGCTTGGCGCTTTCCCTGGCACCCATAAGAACTCTTTGGGTATGTTAGGCATGCATGGTTTATATGAAGCCAATATGGCGATGCACAATGCGGATTTGATCTTTGGTATTGGCGTACGTTTCGATGATCGAACGACTAATAACCTAGATAAGTACTGCCCTGATGCGAAGATCATGCACATTGATATCGACCCATCTTCGATCTCTAAGAACGTAAAAGTGGATCTACCGATTGTAGGTTCTGCTGAAAAGGTCCTAGAGAGCATGGTGAACTTGCTCGTTGAGCAAGGCGGCACTAACGATGCAGAAGCGATTGAAAGCTGGTGGAGTGAAATCAAGCAGTGGCAAGAGCGTGACTGCCTAGCTTACGAGAAATCGTCTGAGCGCATCAAACCACAGCAAGTAATTGAAACACTGCATAAAGTAACCAATGGCGATGCCTATGTTGCTTCTGACGTAGGTCAACACCAAATGTTTGCTGCTTTATACTACCCGTTTAACAAGCCACGTCGTTGGATTAACTCTGGTGGTCTAGGCACGATGGGCTTTGGCCTGCCTGCTGGTATGGGCGTTAAGTTTGCTAAGCCAGATGAAGAGGTGGTTGTGGTAACCGGTGACGGCAGTATTCAAATGAATATCCAAGAGCTGTCGACAGCACTGCAATACAATATCCCGGTTAAGATTATTAATCTTAATAACCGTTTCCTAGGCATGGTAAAACAGTGGCAAGACATTGTTTATCAAGGCCGTTACTCTAACTCATATATGGACTCTGTTCCTGATTTTGCTGCTATCGCTGAGGCTTATGGCCACGTTGGTATGCGCATTTCATCTCCGGATGAACTGGAATCAGGTTTGGAAAAAGCACTAGCGATGAAAGACCGTTTGGTATTTGTCGATATTAGTGTGGATGACACCGAGCACGTATACCCAATGCAGATCAAAGGCGAGGGTATGGATAACATGTGGCTAAGCAAAACGGAGAGAACATAATATGAGACACATTATTTCACTACTAATGGAAAACCAACCTGGTGCGCTTTCTCGTGTGGTTGGCTTGTTTTCTCAACGTGGCTACAACATCGAGTCTTTGAACGTATCTCCAACCGATGATCCGACGCTGTCTCGTTTGAACGTCACTACTAACTCGAGCGAAATGCAGCTTGAGCAGATTCAGAAACAGCTACATAAGCTAATCGACGTACTTAAAGTACAAGAAGTGTCTGAACTTGAACACATTGAACGTGAGCTGTTGATGGTAAAAGTACGTGCGAGCGGCTTTGCTCGTGCGGAAGTGAAGCGCACAGCGGATATCTTCCGTGGTCAGATCGTTGATGTTACGGCTTCTCAATATACGGTTCAAATGGCGGGTACTAGCGAGAAACTGGATGCCTTCATTCAGGCGCTGTCAGAAGTGACGGAAGTGCTTGAAGTAGCTCGAAGTGGTGTTGTTGGCATCGCACGAGGCGAACGTGCGTTGAAAGCCTAGACGATAAGTCTTTAAAAAATAACTTTAAAGCCGCTTTTTTAAGCGGCTTTTATTTTGTTAATTTTTTAGAGTGCTATAATCCCGCGCTGCACTTCCATTCATCTGAGTTAGCAATGCGAAATAAAAAATCAATAATTACATTGCTGATTATCTCTATCATATTGTCTTCTGCAGTATGTCTGTATTATTTGCAGCGCTACAAAGAAGTAAAACAGCAGAGCTTTGACTACTCAGCTAAGCAAGCCGTTCATCAGTTAGTGTATGCCAAGCGAGATTATGATCTTCTCAAGACTCAGTTAGTCTCGGTCATGGAGCTACTCAGTCATAGCCAGAGCTTGGTTAACTTTGCTTCCTCTCCCTCAGACCAAACCAAAAATCTACTTGAAGAGGTCTGGCAATCTGTTCTCGTGAACCAGAAGTGGTATACACAAATCCATCTGTTAGATGTCACTGGCAAAGAATTGGTGCGTGTTAACTATTCCTCTGATACCGGTAGAGTGACGTTTCCTCAACAGCTGCAAGATAGGTCGGATTCTAACTACTTCCAATACGCTCAAAAACTAGAAGCCGAACAGATTGGCGGTTGGGGTATTGAGCTTGAAACTGAGCATGGTGAAGTCACCTTCCCTTATTCGCCGGTAATCCGTGTCTTTACCCCAGTAGAAACCCCTGACGAAAGAGTAGGCTACCTCGTCATCAATCTTGATGTATGGGGCTTATCGTCGCGTCTGAGCTTTTCACCAGATAACGATCTTAGAGCAGAAGTTCTCAATGACGCGGGTTACTTCATCGCGAGTAACAACAGCGGTAAGTTGTTCGGAGACTCTATTCCTGAAAGAAAAGGCTATAACCTGAAAAATATCGCGCCGAAGACGTGGGATGCGATCTCCAATGATCAGGTGGGATACGTTTTTGAAGATGGTAATTTGTTTGCCTTTAACACGGTTATGCTCGCGAACAGTCAAAAGGTCCATTTACTGATTCAACTTAATCAAAAGCAACTGATGGATCGGGCTGAGCGTGATCTAGATGATTTGGCCCATGAAGAGATCATTGTTCTGATTACGGTGCTGATATTCGCTTTCCCGTTTGCTTACCTGGTGACGCACTGCCGACGCCGAAGCCTAGAGAGTAAATTGGCACGAGCCGCATTGAATGGTATGTCGGCAGTGATGATCTCTGACAAGCAGCACCGCACAATGATGATCAATAACGAATTTGAGAACATGACTGGGTACTGCAAAAAACAAGTTATCGGTCAGAATGCCCTGCAGTTGTTGCTTGAGAATACCGACCAAGTACTCTCAAGTTCGGCTATCTGGAGTCATTTAGAGCAAGAAGAAGTATGGGAAGGGGAAGTTCAGTGTAAGAACAAACTGCGTATTCCTTTTACAGCGATCATGCGAGTGCATGTGGTCAAAAACAATTCGGGTAAAGTCAGCTATTACATCACCTCTTTGGTGGATATTTCGGTAAGGAAGGAGCTTGAAGTACGTTTGAGGATCTTAAGTGAACGTGACTCTTTGAGTAATCTTTGGAATAGACGAAAGTTCGAAGAGCAGCTCGCGTATTATTCTCGCTTGGTTGAGCGTTACCCTAATGAATCGACGACTTGCTTAGCTTTAGTCGATATCGATAACTTCAAGCGAATCAACGACGAACTTGGTCATGACGAAGGCGACCGAGTGATAGCAAGTGTCGCCAAGCTTCTGCAAGATAGCCTTCGCGGGACTGACTTTGTTGCACGTGTCGGAGGAGAAGAGTTTGCACTCTTGATGCCACACACGTCTCTGCCAGAAGCAAAGCGCGTATTGGATCGCTTGCGAATAGAGATTGAACTGGCAGCCGGAACTAAGATAACGGTGAGTGTTGGCTTTACGGATTTAACCAGTAACAGCACTCGCTCATACAAGTGTGCGGATGTTGCGCTTTACGAATCTAAATCGTCTGGTCGTAATACGGTCTCTATGTGTCCTAGCTACGATGATGTCGCTTAGGTTCGCTTCTATCTAGTCCTGTCTTCTCTTTGCTTCACCTCTTCAAGCTGGCCCCGACTCACTTTATCTCTCCCCCTTTTTATAGGAATCTCACTTTTAAGCGACCTATGTCACAAAATCTATACAGTTAGACTAAAGTCTAATGCTGGTGGAAATTTGAGCTAAAATGAACAATAAGTAAACTACCTTGCTTCAGATTACATCGTGCTTAACGGTGTAATAAATAGAGTGTTTACCAGATGTAAAAGGATGACACCGTTAACTTAATTCAACTGATTAGCTAGCCTTTTCAATGGTTTGAAAGGCAGCAGTAGAATTAGGTTAGCTGGAGCAAGAGTTTGGGGATCATACAGTCTGGTTAAAAGAGGCGTGGTATGTTTGTCGATTTTTTAGTGAGGTTAACCATAGGCACATTAGCCATTCTTGGCTTTCAATTGAGTGCTTTGTATTTTTTACCTATGGTTGTGCTACTCAATACTCATCACAAAGAGTTTTTTGGGTGGTAGTTCAGTCGTAATACTGGAAACAAAAAACGGAGCCATTGGGCTCCGTTTTTATTTGGTTAGAAGCTACTTTAGCGTTATGCCGCTTCGATAACTTCTTCAATTCGTTTCATTGAACCTAGCAGGTGTTGATCAAGCAGTTCAGTCGCTTGTTCTACATTCTTAGACAGTACTAGTTTCATGATCATTTCGTGTTCATCAATATTGAACAGATCATCTGATGCGCTTTCTGCAGACATAGCGAGGAAGCGGTAACGTTTCACTTGGTTAATTAGGTCATCAAAGAACTTAAACATGTTCTCTGAATCTGCACCTTCAAGCAGTGCGACATGGAATTGCTGGTGGCGCTCTTCCCATTCTACACAGTCAAACTCTTCAGATACGTACTGTACTCGCGATAGTTTATGGTAAGACGTTAGTACATCCAGTTCCCAGCTCTCATCACCTGCTGCAATCGCTTTTTTAAGCAGAACCGATGATACAACACGAAGGCTTTCGTATAGGTCATTCAGTTCTTTCTTTGATACAGGAGATACCCAGCAGCCTTTTTGTGGCTCTAGCTTTACGTATTTGCTCCAAGATAACTGTACCAAGGCTTCGCGAATAGGGGATGCGCCAACGTTGTAGCGTGCTTTTAGATCAGCAACAACAAGCTTTTGGCCTGGGATTAACTCACCATTAAGAATATCTTGGCGAATCATCTTTGATACTTTGTCAGTGAGCGTAGGACTAGACATTACAAACCTCATCTATATATGATTTCTAGTCTGCTAATCCGTCTCTTAGAAAGAGTCAGTTGGAGGTTAACAGTACGTAGTTCTATTGTGATTGATAATACAGCGTACTGAAAAGTTAGGCAAGATTTTGTTTCATAAAAAAAGAGGGCCGAAGCCCTCTTTTATATTTTATGCGAATCGGTTCATTCTTATAGAACGTGAACAGATGCCGTGTTTGTAGTACCAGAAGCTACTAGAGCACCAGAAACCATAACTACGATGTCGCCTTTGTTACCTAGGCCAGATTGTAGAGCGATTTCTTTACCGTTGATGTAGAACGCGTCTGTGTTCTCGATAGAGTCAACAAGAACTGGCTTAACACCTTTAGTAAGAACTAGCTGTGCAGCTGTCTTTTCGTTAGTTGTTAGAGCTAGGATGTTTGCAGTTGGGAAGTACTTACGTACTGAACGTGCAGATTTACCGCCTTCAGTTGCAACAACGATTAGAGGAGCAGCTAGCTTCTCTGCTGTGTCTACGGCGCCTTTACATACTGCTTCAGTGATGCGTAGACGTGGGCTGTCTAGACGAGAACCTAGCTCAGCTTTAAGAGCTGAATCAGTACGGTTCGCGATTTGAGCCATGATAGTAACAGCTTCAACTGGGTACTTACCTTTAGCAGTTTCACCAGAAAGCATTACTGCATCAGTACCATCCATGATTGCGTTCGCAACGTCACCCGCTTCAGCACGAGTTGGACGTGGGTTGCTGATCATAGAGTCAAGCATTTGAGTTGCAGTGATAACCATCTTACGTGCACGGTTACACTTCTCGATCATCATCTTCTGAGCGAAGATTACTTCTTCAGCTGGGATTTCAACACCTAGGTCACCACGAGCAACCATGATGCCGTCAGAAGCTTCAAGGATTGAATCGAAGTTATCTACACCTTCTTGGTTTTCAATCTTAGAAATGATGTGGATGTTCTCGCCGCCGTTAGCGTTTAGAAGCTCACGGATTTCTTTAACGTCTTCTTCTTTACGGATGAAAGAAGCAGCAACGAAATCTACGCCTTGCTCACAACCAAACTTAAGGTCAGCTTTGTCTTTCTCAGAAAGAGCAGGAAGTTGAACAGAAACGCCAGGAAGGTTAACACCTTTGTTTTCGCCTAGAGCACCGTTGTTAAGAACTTTACACTTAACTTCAGTTTCTGTTGTTGCGATAACTTCCATTTCGATTAGGCCGTCATCAACAAGGATAGTGTTACCTGCTGTTAGGTCTTTAGCGAAACCTAGGTAAGTTACTGCTACTACGTCTTTGTTACCAACAACTGTTGCGTCAGTTGTGAAAGTGAACTCTTGACCAGCTACTAGATCTACGTCGTTACCATCTTCAAGTTTGATAGTACGGATTTCTGGACCTTTAGTATCTAGAAGGATAGCAAGTTGCTCACCTTTGTTTTCCATTACTTTACGGAAGTTCGCGATACGAGTGCCGTGCTCTGCGAAATCACCGTGAGAGAAGTTAAGACGCATAACGTTCATGCCAGCATCTACTAGTTCAGTTAGCTTCTCTACAGATTCAGTTTTAGGGCCAATCGTACATACGATTTTGGTCTTTTTCATGGAAGGTACTCTCCGGTAAGTATTGTTACAATTTGAAATTTATTTAAGTTCTGAAGATTGGTCCGCTACATCAACATTTTGTGCCTGTTGTGTAAAAGCGCGGGACTTCCAATATGTCCTTCAGAGTTGTAAGTCTTTCATCAATTTTAGTCATTTTATGACTAAAAGATTTTGATTCAATATCGGTTTTCTGTGACTTACCCCACTATATAGGGGGTAAGTTGCAAAAAAATAACAGTCAGTTTTGTAATTTTTTTTCTTTTCGGGTGCGGATTCTACCACCTAATGAGTTCAATATCACTGCTTAACAATTGTCTTAGGACAAGGTTTTATCGCTATTTATTAATTTTTTGGATCAAAATAAATGGACTAAATAGTTTCGTTGTAATTATAATATGTTTCATATCGAAACTTAATGGCCTTTTTTAAATGTCGAAACGAAACACCCAGCTCAGAAGACATGCAATTTCTAACCTAGTGAATGAAAAAGGGGAGGTTAGTGTTGATGAATTATCCGCTAAGTTCGAAACCTCAGAAGTCACTATTAGAAAGGACTTGGCGTCTTTAGAGAAAAACGGTCAGCTTTTACGCCGTTATGGTGGTGCGATTTCGTTACCGAAAGAGGTTGTCAACGAAGAACTGGGTCAACAAGTTTCGACTCGAAAGATTTCATTGGCAAAAGCCGCTGCAGATTTAATTCGCGACCATAACCGCATCGTGATCGATAGTGGCAGTACGACCGGTGCTCTAATTCAGCAGCTTAATGCTAAGCGTGGCTTGGTTGTTATGACCAACTCATTGCACGTTGCTAATGCGCTTAATGAGCTTGAAAGCGAGCCGACGTTATTAATGACTGGCGGCACTTGGGATACCCATTCGGACTCTTTCCAAGGCAAAGTTGCAGAGTCGGTACTTCGTGCTTACGATTTTGACCAACTATTTATTGGGGCTGATGGTATCGACCTCGATAGAGGCACAACCACGTTTAACGAACTGGTTGGCCTGAGCAAAGTAATGGCTGAAGTGTCACGAGAAGTGATCGTGATGGTTGAGTCGGAAAAGGTGGGACGAAAGATCCCTAACTTAGAGCTGGCATGGGAACACATTGACATCTTAATTACCGATACAGACTTAGGCGAAGAATCCAAAGCAAGTATCGAATCACATGATGTTCGAGTGATCCTGACCGATCCAGCGTAAAAACAAATTTAAGTATTATGCATTTACCTTCCTATAATTGATCTTAATGAAGATTTGGCCTTTGCTTGCTGCCAATAGGAATAAAACAAAATTGATGGAGTGAAACTATGTGTGGAATTGTTGGTGCAGTAGCACAGCGTGATGTAGCTGAAATTTTAGTAGAAGGCCTTCGTCGTCTAGAATACCGTGGCTACGATTCAGCTGGTGTCGCTGTAGTCGATACTGAATCTAACCTAACTCGTGTACGCCGCCTAGGTAAAGTACAAGAGCTAGCTGACGCAGTAGAAGAGCAACAAGTGATTGGTGGTACAGGTATCGCTCATACACGTTGGGCGACACACGGTGAGCCGTCTGAAGCGAACGCACACCCACACATGTCTGGTGATATTGCCGTTGTACACAATGGCATTATCGAAAACCACGAAGCACTGCGCGCTATGCTGCAAGAGCGTGGTTACGTATTTACTTCACAAACGGATACAGAAGTTATTGCTCACTTAGTTGAGTGGGAACTTCGCACTTCAGCTTCTTTGGTTGAAGCGCTACAGAAAACAGCAAAACAATTAGACGGTGCGTACGGCACGGTTGCGGTTGATCGTAAAGATCCTAGCCGTATCGTTGTAGCTCGTTCTGGTAGCCCGATCGTTATCGGTTTTGGTGTCGGCGAGAACTTCCTTGCTTCTGATCAACTGGCGCTACTGAGCGTAACTCGTCGCTTCATGTACCTAGAAGAAGGTGATGTTGCTGAGGTAACTCGTCGTGATGTTACGGTATTTGATGTAGCGGGTGAGCGTGTTGAGCGTGAAATCGTTGAGTCAAACGCTGAACACGACGCAGGTGACAAAGGTCAATACCGCCACTTCATGCAGAAAGAGATCTTCGAGCAGCCAACAGCGCTGATCAATACAATGGAAGGCCGTATCTCTGACACTTCGGTTATCACTAACGCGATCGGCGTTAAAGCTGAAGAGATCCTAAGCAAGGTTGAACACGTGCAGATCATCGCATGTGGTACGTCTTACAACTCAGGCATGGCAGCGCGTTACTGGTTTGAATCTCTAGCTGGCGTAAGCTGTGACGTAGAGATTGCTTCTGAATTCCGTTACCGTGATTTCGTTGTTCGTCCGAACAGCCTATTGGTGACTCTGTCTCAATCTGGTGAAACGGCGGATACGCTTGCTGCACTTCGTCTTGCAAAAGAGAAGGGTTATATGTCTGCAATGACTATCTGTAACGTTGCGGGTTCTTCACTGGTTCGTGAATCTGATTTTGCCTTCATGACTCGCGCAGGAACAGAGATCGGTGTTGCTTCTACTAAAGCTTTCACAACTCAACTAGCAGCGATGCTGATGATGGTAACGTCAATTGGTCGTCTACAAGGTCGTATCAATGAAGAAAAAGAAGCGGAAATCGTTCAAGCACTTCACCAACTGCCTGCTGATATCGAGAAAGCATTAGCGTTCGATAAAGAAATTGAAGCACTGGCACCTGATTTTGCTGATAAGCATCACACACTGTTCTTGGGTCGTGGTGAGTTCTACCCAATCGCGATGGAAGCGTCTCTTAAACTGAAAGAGATCTCTTACATCCACGCAGAAGCATACGCAGCTGGTGAGCTTAAGCACGGTCCTTTGGCTCTTATCGATGCAGATATGCCTGTAGTCGTTATTGCACCAAGCAACGACTTGCTAGAGAAGCTGAAATCGAACGTTGAAGAAGTGCGTGCTCGTGGCGGTCTACTTTACGTATTCGCTGATGAAGATGCGGGCTTTGAAAGCGATGAGAACATGAAGATCATCAAGATGCCTCACGTAAGTGAAGTAACAGCGCCTATCTACTACACAGTACCGATGCAGCTGCTGTCTTACCATGTCGCACTAATAAAAGGTACCGACGTTGACCAACCTCGTAACCTAGCGAAAGCGGTAACAGTTGAGTAATCGACAGCTTACCTAAGATATAGATAATAAGAAGCCCATCCTGTGATGGGCTTTTTTATGGTTCAT
>NZ_JBFRTN010000130.1:0-8875 GCF_041474095.1 Vibrio sp. 10N.222.54.A3 | reverse complement strand
TCTAAGCGGAGAAGAGCCCCTGACGTATTGCAAAACCTCTAATCTGCGGGCCAAAATCAATCATCCACTACACTTCAATCACTTTGGTACGAGGCTATAGAACATGGCTTGCAGCGAGGTTGTGGAGACTCAAGTTCGTTACAAGCTTTTAAAGATGTCGATAAACGGTTTGTCTATTACGGTGAGCTATCAAATACATTGTTAGACAAACCAACGGAAGACCCTGCAAGTCGTCAGCAAGCGTTGTCTGAACTCAAAAAGTACAAGACAAGCCAGTTCAATAAAACAACGTATAACAAGGTATCTAAAATTGGTTTTCTAAAAGAGGCGTTAGCAGATACTTTTTCATCGCTATTTGGAAAGCTAGGTGTGGCTGAGACACTCATAACGAAGGTCGCGCCAGATATGGCGCATTATTGGAATGAAGATACCTATTTCGGCAGCGATGTCAGACATAGGCTAATGGTTGAACTGAAAGAAGCGCTCGATAATCAAGATGATGTGATGATTGTATCGCACAGCCTTGGGTCGATGATCAGTTATGACGTGTTATGGAAGTTGTCTCATTACGGAGAGTATAGACACGACTATGGCGCGGACAAGAAGGTCAACTTATTGCTTACGCTCGGGTCACCGTTAGGAGATGAAAACGTAAAAGATAGGCTAAAGGGGAGCCGCTTGAAAGATGAGAAGAAGTACCCTTTAAACATTCAGCAATGGATAAACATATCGGCAGAAGATGATTTTATCTCTCATGACAGCAAAATTAGAAATGACTTTAAGGACATGCTCAAACTGGATCTGATACCCGGCGGAATGAAAGACATCTACCCAGTTTATAACCTCAATATTCGCAACGGAAAAGGCAATCCGCATGCTTCCATCGGTTATCTCATCAACCCTAAATTCATCACGGTGCTGGATGAATGGCTCTCGAGTTAATTTGGTTAACCATCGTAAATTTCTAGCTACTCGTTCGTTGGAACGCAGATAAAACAAGGCCTCGCGTGTGCGAGGCCTTAGTTGTTTGTGGGGGAATTAAAAGTAGGGGGGTGAACACAGAATTGGACAAAAATGGCGAGGTTAAATGTACTCATGATTCAGAAAAAAATAACGAAGTCTAACCTATCCATTACTACGAAATTACAGCTTTACGATGCCACGAGTCACTTTAATGCCACCAATTAAAGTAGAACCACCGTAGTCTTTCGCTAATCTTAATAAAGTGTCATGAAATCCATGATTTGGGAAAGCTTGTTCTACTTCTGCAATCATGGACTTAGGGAGCCCTTTTTTAACCATTCCTTTTGATGCATCAATCCAGTCCGCTTTTCGACAAGCTTCTATAACTTTTTCATGTGGACCTTTATACGGTGTGATTTTGTGATGCCAGTGAATAGCGCCTTTTAGAGCATCAGGGTCTAATCCCCAATTTTCCTTTTCATTGTCATTTAATGCCACTGCTTCTGATGGCTCAAGGTAAGCGAGTTCATGGTCAGTCCACAGGCCAATATCATGATAGACAAATGCGGTTTCGACTAACTTTTCAAATTGTTCATCATAATCTAGAAAGTGCATTGCATAAGTGATTGTTCTATAAACATGATTACGATAGCCAAGATAATCTTCCCCAATCAGCTCTTTATAACGCTCAAGTAGTAACTCTACCCGTGGTCTCTCTAGCTTTATTTGAATCTTACTGCCCATGATTATTTCCTTATTAAATCATCCTGTTGTTCATTGAGGAGTTTAGACCAAAAATCGATATTAACGAAAACTTGGGATAATCGCTGGAATCCCCGGTAGAAGGCCAACCAATGCCATTACACCACTTAGCACAATAAACATAATGCCAGGCAATACCCAGCGGCTCATTTTACTCAGTTCACTACTACGTTCTTTACAACCGACTAAGCCTAAGTTATCTAACAGCATGGTGAGAGCCCAGCCAAATGCAGGGTTAACGAGCGCTGAAGAGAACACAACAATCGCTGCCGACTGTGTGGTTTTTCCTTCACGCGTCATTTCCATTCCAGCTTCTAGCAATGGAACAAATACCCCAACAATCAGCGCCACACACAGTACAGGTTGCCAGATAGCTAAATCCATCGGGTAGCCCCAAACAGCAGCGATAATACAGAACAGAGCCGTGAGCAAAGCGCCGGCAGGAATAGGGCGTTTAGCAATCGCAGCCGGTACGATATAAGTCCCCCATGACGACGTAAAGTTAGTACCGCCAAGCAGAGAACCGAACGTTTGACGAATTGATGCCGTGGTCATGGTGTCGTCGATGTTCATGTGTACTTTTTCGGTACGTTCTGGGTAGCTGATCTTTTGGAATACTTGATGGCCTAAGAAATCTGGCGACCACATCGCCACGGCTAGAATCGCAAACGGCAATACCACCATGAAGTGTTCAATCGTCGGTAGGCCTAGCATCCAACCTGTATTTTCTCCCCACCAATACATAGGGTTCATGTTGGGCAAGCCTGGCTCAGTGTGGAAAGCAAATGGGGCGCCCATGGCAAATGCAATCGTACCACCCAACAAGCAGCTAAGAGGTACTGCTAACCAACGTTTGCGGAAGTGTTCCAGTAGCGCGTACAAGATAATGGTGCAAAAGATCACCACAAACGCGATGTGGCTCATACCGATTCCTTCAGCCCAAGCGAAAAGCTTTTTCACTTGAGAGGCGGTTCCAACAAAGCCGAGGTAGAGCAATAAGCCGCCACACACGCCTTTACTGGTGAGGTTGGCCAACATGCTGCCACCTTTACTGATGGCTAAGATGAGGCCAAAAGCGCCAATCAACAGGCCAAACGCCATCGGGTGTCCACCTGCTGCAACCACAATCGGAATCAAAGGGATAAGTGGGCCGTGGGTCCCTGCGAGGTTTGCAGTCGGCAATAAAAAGCCAGAGAAAATAATAATGAAAACAGAGGCGATGAGCAGTTCATAACGAACGTTTTCTAGAATGAAGTCTTCATTTAATCCGAGAGCCCCAGCAAAGGTGGCTGCAATCGCGCCCACCATAACCACTTTACCAATGGTCGCCGCCATCGCTGGGATGGTGTCTTCTATCTCAAATCGATAATCTTTAAACGGCAAATTTGGACGCCAGCGCTTAGGCGACATGATTTGCAATTCGTGTTCTAGATACTGTTCTCGGGATTCAAACTCTGAGCTTGGTTTATGTTGTTGTTCATAGGTGAGTACATCCTCATTGGCTTGAGGCTTCTCTGTTTGTATATGTGCGGACTCTAAAGTAGTGCTCATTTTGATTCCTTTCGTTCACACTCTTAGGTGTGTTATTCCAACAAACGTTGTTGACTCACGGTATGAAGTGCAAACAATGCGTCAACTTATAATTAAAAACCCATTAACATTTAGTTGTTAGTACCTTATACCAAACCAAAAAAAACAAATAGACTCAGTCGGTTAGACATTAGTCGTAGAGTCGGACGACTAGTATTAGACCCTGTAGATAGTATGTGTCTGGTTATTTGTAGTCCCTTAATTTCTCCCACGTTCTGCACTTGATAGTGATAGAATCTCCGCATTAGAGTTATCGAGAAACTAGGTATTTATAAACAATGTTTATCCATCACGTAAATGGCATCGACTGGCTGGTAATTACAGCCTTTGAAGAACTGAAAACTATGTTTATCGAAGATGCAGGCCCAATCCCAGCTTGCTTTTCTACCGCCAGCGAGTTGAGCCTGATTGATCAAGCCAAACGCAGTTATGGATTTTTGCCTAAACTCCGCGGTGTGATCACCGATACCGGCACTTTTCAAAGTAGAGATATTGAAGAAGATTTGAACCCACAGCTTGCGTGTATCGTTGAAGGGCGAGGTCGGGTTTTTATCTATCACGGCGACTACGTGGCTTTTGTCGATGACGAGCAAACCTTCATTACCCGTATGGACTGAGAGTGATTCAGTGAGTTGAGATCGGCGAATTGGTAAATCGGCGAGTTAGCCCACCTAGAATTTAAAACTAAAGGATTAATATGATGGCAAAAACGATCTCATTGGTACTTGGCAGTGGTGGCGCAAGAGGCTTGGTTCACGTTGGAGTCATCCGCTGGTTAATTGAGCATGGCTATCAGATAAAATCCATTTCTGGCTGTTCAATTGGCGCACTTATCGGTGGTGTCTACGCTGCGGGCAAGTTGGATGAATTTGAAGAGTGGGTCACCAGTATCGATCAAGGTGATATGGCGATGTTGTTGGACTTTTCATGGCAGTCGAGTGGTATGTTCAAAGGGGACAAGATCATCGACACTCTGCGTGGACTGATCGGCGAGATTTCAATTGAAGATCTGCCCATCCCTTATACCGCAGTTGCCGCTAACGTCGCCGATGAAAAAGAGGTTTGGCTGCAATCAGGTTCTCTGTTTGATGCCATTCGCGCCTCTATCTCTTTGCCACTGTTCTTGACCCCTCACGTTATCAATGGAGAAGTGCTGATTGATGGCGGCGTTCTTAATCCCGTACCGATTGCGCCTACCTTTGGTGATAATACAGACTTTACACTGGCTGTGAATTTAGGTGGTGAACCTGAAATGGTTAAACAGGAAGTGATACCGGTTTCCCTGCCAACAAAAGAGAGCAACCTGCATGAGAAGGTTGTGCATTTTATCGATAACCTCGGTAGCAGTGTAAAAAGCAAAATGAGCTTCAACTTTGCTTTTTACGATATTGCCAACCAAGCATTTGATGCGATGCAATCGACCATTGCTCGCCAAAAGTTGGCCGCTTACCCCGCCGATATCACGCTTGAGATCCCACGCAATGCTTGTGGCACCCTAGAGTTTGATCGCTCACAAGAGATGATCGACAGAGGCTACCACTTAGCACAGGCTAAACTGGGCAATCGACTTTAATGTATTTGCTGCTGAATGAGGGTAACTATGGAAACTGAACTCAAACTATCTGAACTCAAAGAATTGGTTACAACAAAAGATGTCATCGTGCTCACCAGCATAGAAGAGCCTGCTGTATCTTGGTTGATAGATTGCTATCAAGAGAATGCTGATATCCAAATTATCGAGAACGCACACCAACTAGATACTGAAGCGATTTTGTCGCAATGCAGAAGCAGCCTTAACGAAAGTAAAAAGGTCATCCTTACAGCGCAGTTTCGTAGCCAACTGCCTATCATCAATATCGCTTCACTGTGTAATGAGAAGCGCAAGTCATTGATCAATATTGAGCTATTAGGCTGGGATGAAGAAAAACGCGTTCCTCAATCGTACAGTTGTTTCTAGCTTATATTTGTTGCTAGCTTATATTTGTTGCTAGGTAACTGCAGTTTTTAGGTAACCGACAGCGTCTCTATAACCAGAGCAGTTCAACACAAGGTTGATCAAAGCGGTTAAGTCAGTGTCCGGAATTTGTTGACCACTACAGGGTGGTTGTATCGAATCAGGAGTAGAAAAGTCTCTTGAGATTTTACTTGTCTAAATTGTGCTTAATTATTTGTTCCACCACACCATTCATCGTCCTTGAGCTAATCTCCGGTTTCAAATACAAGGAATGATACTCAACTCCTGTTCGGTCTATATAGGCTGCTTGTAAGCCAGCGGATAGCGCACCATGATTGTCCCAATCATGAGTAGCGACAAGACGAAGGTTTTCGACAGGCTCTTTTAAAGTTTCGGCTGCAAAGTTATACACATCTGAATTGGGTTTGAAACTGCCTGTTTCTTCAACGGAAATGACGGTGTCGAAATAATCTTCTAAGCCTGAGTTCTTGATTTGAGAAGTGATGAGATCGAGGGATGAGTTGGAAAAAGCGACGGTTTTAAACCCGTTCTCGCGCAATTTGAGCAAAGACGCTTTGATATCTGTGTGCGGTGGTAGATTGGCAAAAGAAGTTAACAAGGCACCTTTGCTTTCCGCCGTTAAATCACACTTGTACCGTTGTGCAATAGCGTTGAGCGCTGCATTCGCTAATTCAGAAAAAGTAGATTTTACGTTTGTTGCGATGCAAACCGTTGAAGAGTGTAAAAGCTTTGAAAACCAAAGTGATAATGCATCCTCCTTTCCAAACACCGCTTTAAATTTAGGCTGTAATGACTCCAAATTTAAAACCGTTTCGTTTATATCAAAAAGTATCACTTCTTTTTTCATGCAAAGCCCCCAGATTTAATTGAATTTTATGCTTACATAATCTGCTCTGACGATATGGTTTTCAACCTCCATTCAAGTAACTAAAGCTTTGCTCTCTAATTTGAAAAGAAGCTTGAATGCGTCAACGACAACCCGCCAACTCAAATCTGGCGTTGCTTTATGAGTATCATGCAACGCCAAATCTGAAACGATTTAGCTTAATTTGCGGCTTCGATGGTGCCTTTGAAAGTGCTGTCTAAAAAGTCATTGATCTCTTGTGAGTGGTAAATTGAGATAATCTTTTTATACGTTTCATTATTTTTGTCTTCTTCTCGCGCCGCAACAACCATCACTGCTAAAGGTGCGTCTTTTTTCTCTAAGTAAATGCCTTGTTTCTTAGGGTCGAGTCCAGCCGACATTACATAGTTCATGGTGATTGCAGCAGCATCTACATCGTCAAGAGAGCGGGGTAGCTGCGCGGCATCCACTTCAACAAATCGAATGTTCTTCGGGTTGCTAACAATATCGTTTAAAGACGCGTTGAAACCAGCGTTGTCTTTTAATGAGATCAGCCCTGCATCTTCAAGCAGTAATAGTCCACGCCCGCCATTCGTTGGATCGTTTGGAATCGCGATTCGAGCGTTTTCGGGAATAGAATCAAGCGAAGTGTACTTGTTCGAGTAAACGCCCATACGCATCAAAATTGAACGTCCGATAGAAACTAACTGGCTATCGTGATTGGCATTAAAGTTATCGAGGAATGGCTGATGCTGGTAACTGTTCAGTTGGATACTTCCATCATCTAATGCTGCGTTAGGGGTGATATAGTCTGAGAACTCGACGAGTTCAATGTTTATCCCTTGCTTTGCTGCTTCTTTGGCAACAGCTTGTACAACTTGTGCATGTGGGCCAACTGTCGCCCCAATCTTGATGACAGCCTCGTCTTTTTTTCCACATCCTGTTACACCGAATACGAAAGCTAATGCCAACAGGGATGCTGTGATTTTTTTGTAGCTGTTCATGATAACTCCATTTAATAAATAAAAGACATGTAGACGTCTAGCTATCTATATTATCTATTTGCGCGATCGGGTCAATAGGTTTGTTTGAAGCGAAGTTACATTGATGAGCGGTTAAGTCAGTGAATCAACGAGGCTTCTGTACGTGAGACTCGACCGACAATCCCCTTCTAACCCCCTTGGTTTACATCTCAAACCTATTGTTGGTAATGGGAAAAGGGAGGAACTGATTACCGACCAACAAAGGCCTCGCGAGTGCGAGGCCTTTTGGGTTTTGTAGGGAATAGGGCAGTCACTCGGAATCTAAAGAAAACGGGTTCAGTAAAGCTAACTATTAAGAAAGCTTTTGGTTAAAGAACTCAAGTGTACGTTTCCAAGCTAACTCTGCTTCTTCTTCAGCATAGCGGCCAGTTGAATCGTTATGGAAGCCATGGTTCACGCCGTCATAGATGTAAGCTGTGTAGTCTGCTTCGTTCTCTTTGAGTTCGGCTTCATAATCTGGCCAAGTCGCATTCACGCGTTTATCGATTCCCGCAAATTGGATGAGCAAGGGGCCTTTTACATTTTTTCTTAAATCTGGTGCGGCAGGAGTACCATAAAATGGAACGCCTGCATCGAGTTGCTCTGGCATGACAGCGGCCAACATATTCACGATATAGCCACCGAAGCAGAAACCGACTGCGCCTAGCTTACCGTTACTTTTTTCATGGGACTTCAAGAAGTTTGCCGCTGCGATAAAGTCTTCTTCGATTTTCTCTTTTGATAGCGACTTCTGCATCGTTCGACCTTCATCATCATTACCTGGATACCCGCCAAGCGAATAGAGTGCATCAGGTGCAAACGCAATAAACCCCGCCGCTGCGAGTCGTCTTGCCACATCCTTTATGTATGGATTGAGGCCTCTATTTTCATGAATGACCAATACAACAGGCGCATTGCCCTCTAACTCTTTGGGTACAACCAAGTAACCATAGCCTTCGCCGTGTCCTTTAGGTGAAGGAAACTTCTCGTAGGTTGCTTTGATGGAAGGGTCATTGAAAGAGACTTGCTCTGCCTGCGCATAATTAGGAATCAGTGCAGAAGTTAGCGTCGTCATGGTTAAGCCAAGTACAGCTAGCCCAGATAGACGAGCCATAAACTCTCTGCGATCAATCAGGCCGTGTGCATATTCGTCGTACCAATCAAATGCTTCTTGAGGGATAGATCGAGTCGGCGTTGATTGAGATTCGGTATTTGGATTCATAACTTTTCCTTGTTGTGAGTTGTTTGACCAATCAACTATAGTGGAAAATTTGATATAACTGAACGATCGCTCAATAACTTTTGAGCTATTTGTTATATCAAAGTACAAAAATTAGATGACAGTCCGATAAAACGATCACTTCGAATCGATTTCCATCGCTTTGGTTTGTTTTACGGAGCAATTCAATACAAGGTTGATTTGAGGGTTAAGTCAGTGAAGTCGGGTGTGATGATTGTTTGTTTTTAGGGAGGCTCTAAATCGAAGTTGGGCACATTAGAGCTAGGCTTATTTTCCGCAGACATGGACAAGTAAGTTTCAATGCAAAACGCTTGATTTTACTCTGGTATAATCTTTCTCATAGGGACGACCTTAGCGTTATCAGAACCTTCTTGATGAGAGATAAAATAGATGTTGAAACTTCTGCGTCAGATAAAAAAATGGAAACTTGTAACGTTTGGCTTACTGATGCTCATTGCCGCTTTTTTTAGGTTCATCGC
>NZ_JBFRTN010000129.1:0-1137 GCF_041474095.1 Vibrio sp. 10N.222.54.A3 | reverse complement strand
GAAAGCCGCGATGAACCTATTTTAATACAGTCATTATGTACTAGACCGATAAAGATCGAAACTCAGAAGCACAGAAAGGCGTATAAAATACAAATTGAAGTTTTTCAGCAATTGAAAAATGAAAGGCAGGTCAGATCATCATATGACATAGCGCCCAATTAAATGGACAAGCTACAGCATGAAGGTCGCAATCCAACAGTAAAATAGTATATTAAATACAATATCGAATGAATATGTCTAGTCGGAGACTTGGATGTCACAAAAAACTGTATTTAAAACTCGCACCCAACTGGTTGAAGAGGCTATTCGAGCCAAAATTCTTAAAGGTGAGCTTAAAACTGGCCAACCGCTAAGGCAAGACGCCCTAGCAAATGAGTTTAATGTAAGCCGTATTCCTGTACGCGAAGCTCTGATGCAACTAGAAGCTCAAGGGTTAGTGGTTTTCGAAGCGCATAAAGGAGCTACGGTGACTGAATTATCACCGGATAAGATCGACGAACTGTTTGAGTTACGTGCCGTTGTTGAATGCCATATTCTTGAGCGAGCCATCCAGAATATGACTGATGACGATTTAGAACGTGCTAACCAAATTCGCCAACGCTTTGATGATTTGGTCAACCGAGGGGACGAAGTGGAAGAGTGGAGTAACCACAATTATGAACTGCATAAAGCACTCTACTCGCCTGCAAATATGCCTGAAACTATGGATGTCATCTACAACCTCAATACTAAATGTGACCGTTATATTCGCATGCAACTACTGTTCACTGAAGGAACAGAAAAAGCCGATAAGGAGCATGTAGCCTTATTAGAGATGTGTAAAAATCGAGATATCGAAGGCGCGAAATACGTTCTCAAGAAACACATTCTAGAAGCTGGCGCTGCTATTCGAGACCTGCTTGTTGAACGCCATCAATAGAGATACGTTCTCCATGTTGAGCTGCACCTCAATCGATAGTTGTTGATTTGAACAACTATCACAGGTGATAAAATTGACTTCTATAGATCTAATTAACAGCTACAAATATTAGCAATACCGCCTCATCCAATGGGGCAAATCTAAGTCATCTCATATGCTAACGATGATGACTGAGCTAGCCGTGTCAACTAGCTCGAAGTTGTCGAGTAGACGACACT
>NZ_JBFRTN010000128.1:0-1299 GCF_041474095.1 Vibrio sp. 10N.222.54.A3 | reverse complement strand
ATAGACAGGATCTTAAGAGCTAACTTGTTTATTTAGATAGAAAAAAGGCTTCATTTATGATCAGATAATCGTCGCCAAACAAACTACCTACATCAATAGTGAAGCCGATGACGATTATCTCCTTACAGAAGCAATTTAAGCAATTCTTTAATGCTGACACCCTCCAAAAAATGGCGAAAAGTACAGGCCTGATGAAACGGTGTCGGGCGATATTACCCGAGCAGCTAGTCATTAGCTTAGTGGCCGCGTTAAGCAAAGGAAACTGCACTTCCATTGCGGATTTACTGCGACAATTCAATGGGATGTGCTTGAGCCCTGAAGGTGCCGTGGCATACAAGCCTTACCATAACCAGTTGAGGAAAAATGAGTTTCCTAATTTCATGCGGCAACTTGTTATGCGAGCAATAGCTCAATTTGCTCGCCAGCAGAATGTCGGTCTACCAAATAAGCTCGACACCTTTGATGATGTACTGCTTCAAGATGGCAGCTCTTTCCACATCCATCGTGACCTGGCGGATGTTTATCCGAGTCGATTTAAACGTAACCCTGCAGCGGTTGAATGTCATATGACAATGTCGTTGAAAAGCTTTTCTCCAGTCGCGATGAACATCAGCGCTGATACGGCATCAGAAAGAGATTTTTTACCTGAGCCCAAAACGATGAACAACAAATTGCTGTTAGCTGACGCAGGGTATCCTGATTTCCACTTCTTTCGAGAGCTTGAACAGCATGGCGGATTCTATATTGTCCGAGGTGCTAAGTCTCTGAACCCTATGATTATTGAGGCAAGGAACGGCAAGGGGCGACTGCTGCCTAAGCTAGAAGGGAAGAAGCTGAAAGACATTACTCGAGGTACCAACCGTTCGCAGGTCCTTGACCTAAAAGTCCGTCGAGGTAAACAAGAGTTTAGAGTCGTGCGACGATGGTTTGCTGAAGAAAAACGATTCTGCATTTGGATAACTAACTTACCTTCAGACACCTTTACTGCCGATGACATCATGGCGATCTACCGCTGTCGATGGCAGGTGGAACTGCTTTTTAAAGAGTTAAAGTCTCACACCAACTGGCAACGATTTGTCACCGCACAAAAGGCCATCGTTGATGGGCTCATCTGGGCCAGTTTACTTGCGCTGATCATTAGGCGTAGTATTGCGCTTCAGATAATGCCATCGGTCTCATTGTTTAAAGCGGCAAAAAATGTGGATGTCTGGCTGTTACCAATATTTGAATGTATCAGTCACGGCGCATGGTCAGAAATCAGCAATAAAATCGAATGGGCTACCAGTTATATATCAAGGA
>NZ_JBFRTN010000127.1:9860-10509 GCF_041474095.1 Vibrio sp. 10N.222.54.A3 | reverse complement strand
AATTATATCTAACGATATTTTTGCTGCTCTTCTTTAAGCTTTGATCGTCAAGAATAATAGTTTTTTTCGATGAATCTTCGATTTTTAGAGACTTTGTTCATGTTTTTCGGGGTTTTGGTCGAAATTTAGTGCGGATAACTGCACTGACTTGAGGAATTGCGCTCCTAGGTGGTGCAACTTTGAACTCGATCACTTGTATGATTAATTGAGTGTCAGACTGTAAGATCATTGTCACGTATTTGGATTATTGTAGTACAAATATACTTGCCATTTATTTATAGTGACCTCAACAAAAAAACATAAATAAAAGGTCTAACGATGGAACTCAATACCCTGATAGTTGGCATCTACTTCCTATTCTTAATTGCGATAGGGTGGATGTTTCGAACGTTTACAAGTACGACAAGTGATTACTTCCGTGGGGGAGGTAATATGCTGTGGTGGATGGTAGGTGCAACCGCATTTATGACCCAGTTCAGTGCTTGGACATTTACTGGTGCAGCAGGTAAAGCCTTTACCGATGGCTTTGCCGTAGCGATTATCTTCATCGCGAACGCATTCGGTTACCTAATGAACTACCTTTACTTCGCTCCGAAGTTCCGTCAACTGCGTGTTGTGACGGTAATTGAAGCGATTCGTATGCGTTTTG
>NZ_JBFRTN010000127.1:0-9147 GCF_041474095.1 Vibrio sp. 10N.222.54.A3 | reverse complement strand
ATTCGTATGCGTTTTGGTAAGGTGAATGAGCAAGTATTTACTTGGTCTGGTATGCCAAACAGCGTTATCTCTGCAGGTATTTGGTTGAATGGTCTAGCAATCATCGCATCGGGTATCTTCGGCTTTGATATGACAACGACGATTGTCCTAACGGGTCTGGTTGTACTAGTAATGTCAGTAACAGGCGGCTCTTGGGCGGTAATCGCATCTGACTTTATGCAGATGGTTATCATCATGGCGGTAACGGTGACGTGTGCTGTGGTTGCGATTTACCACGGTGGCGGCGTTACGCAGATCGTTAACGACTTCCCAACAGATTCATTCATTACGGGTGATAACCTGAACTACATGAGCATCTTCAGCATCTGGGCTGTGTTCATCTTCTTAAAGCAGTTCAGCATCACCAACAACATGCTTAACTCTTACCGCTACCTTGCTGCGAAAGATTCAAATAACGCACGTAAAGCAGCTCTACTTGCTTGTGTACTAATGACGCTTGGTCCAATCATCTGGTTCATGCCTTCTTGGTTCATGGCAGGTCAAGGTGTTGATTTAGCAGCAGCTTACCCAGAAGCTGGCAGCAAAGCCGCTGACTTCGCTTACCTTTACTTCGTTCAAGAATACATGCCTGCAGGTATGGTTGGCCTTCTGATTGCCGCTATGTTCGCGGCAACAATGTCTTCAATGGACTCAGGTCTAAACCGTAACTCAGGTATCTTCGTTAAGAACTTCTACGAGCCGATTCTTCGTCCTAAAGCGACAGAGAAAGAGCTAATGGTTGTTTCTAAACTAACGTCTACCTTCTTCGGTATCGCGATCATCTTGGTTGCTCTGTTCATCAACTCTCTTAAAGGTCTGAGCCTTTTCGACACCATGATGTACGTGGGCGCATTGATCGGCTTCCCAATGACAATTCCAGCATTCTGTGGCTTCTTCATCCGTAAAACACCGGATTGGGCAGGTTGGGGCACGCTAGTTGTAGGTGGTGTGGTTTCTTACTTCGTTGGTTTCGTTATCACTGCGGACATGATTCAAAACTGGTTCGGTCTAAATGAACTAACTGGCCGTGAGTGGGCTGACCTGAAAGTGGCTATCGGCCTTATCGGTCACATCATATTTACTGCTGGCTTCTTTGTTCTTTCAACACTGTTCTACAAGCCTCTTGCTGAGCACCGTGAGAAAGACGTAGACAAGTTCTTCAACAACCTAGCGACGCCACTAGTTGCTGAAAGTAATGAACAGAAGAAACTGGATAACAAGCAACGTCGTATGTTGGGTTCACTTATCGCGGTAGCGGGTGTGGGCGTAATGACTATGTTCGTACTGCCAAACCCAATGTGGGGACGCATGGTATTCGTTCTGTGTGGCTTGATTGTGTTCTCTGTTGGTCTGTTACTTGTTAAAGCAGTCGATGACAAAGTCGAGCAACAAGACGAAGTGACTCCAGCCGAAGGCTAATTTAATACGCATCCTAAATAACATCACGGCCACCTGAACGGGTGGTCGTCATTTTTATAATCCAAACTTTAATGTGAGATGTACGATGAACAAAAAACTATTATCGGTAAGCATTATTAGCGCGTTCACACTCGCTTTTGCAACAGGCTGTACAACACAAGAAAAAACAGCACCCGTAGTCAGTGTCGCTGAACAAGCTACGCCTGCTGTTAGCGAAATTGACCGTAGTTACCTATTGAGCAGTGACCGCTTAACAGAGGTAGATGGCGACACTTTAGCCGTTGCTTCGGAAGAGCAAGTGGCTGCGCTTAAAGCACAATTTGAAAACCTAAAAGATGGCGACGAAGTGGTTATCCCTGCCGGTAAATACGCGAACTTAGGTCAAGTGACGATCACGGCGAATGACATCACTATCAAGGCAGAGCAAGCAGGTTCTGCGTGGATCACGGGGTTGATTCAGTTTGAACTGAAAGGCGATGACATCACGCTTGATGGCTTGGTATTTACTGAAGGCGGCCCTAAAGAACGCTTTGGTGCAGTTCGTATGATGGGTAATGGCAATACGCTTCAAAACTCAACATTCTACTACTTCAACCACGATTACACGTACGAGCCAGACGAGCGTCGTTCTGAGTATCCAAAGTACCTATGGGTTTCTCTATGGGGTAAAGACGGCAAAGTCATCAACAACCGCTTCGAAGGTAAGCAAAAACGCGGCACTTTGATTGGTGTGCAAAAAGATGACACGGCTGATAACCACCTGATCGCAAATAACATCTTCATGGACCAAAAGCCTAACCAGTTCAACGAATTCGACATTAAAGAAGCGATTCGTTACAACGGCAACAGCTGGGAAGCGATCCGTATTGGTGATTCTAAAGCTTCACAGTGGGATTCAAGTTCTAAGTTCGTGAACAACCTAATGATCGATATGGATGGTGAGCGTGAGCTTATCTCGATTAAGTCGGGCGACAACACGATCTCAGGTAATACTATTTTCCAAAGCACCGCGCTTATTTCACTGCGTCACGGAAAAGGCAACACAGTTGAGAACAACATGATTCTTGGCAATGGAAAGCGCCTAACGGGCGGCGTCCGTATCTACGATGAAGATCATGTGATTCGTAACAACTACATTGCAAACACTCGAGGCCGCGATGGCTTGATTGAAGGCAACGCTGACCTACGTGGCGGCATTGTTATTAACACAGGCATCATCGACGTAGCGAATGGTGAGCAGCTAGATCAATCGGTGAAAGGCAAAGAGCTTAACAAGCAGTGGACACCGAAAAACATCACCATTGAGAACAACTCTCTAGTCGATACTGAGTGGGGCATTGTTTACGGCAACCAAAGCCACCGTGTAAGTTTGTTTGACAACGCAGAAGTGGAAGGCATTTATGCGGGCGTTGATGTGGCGTTTAAACACAACGTGGTTGATAACTCGCAGTCACCTGAGTTTGTAAGTGTACGTGCAACGCAAGACTTCCCATTAGTTGGCGCAACTTACACAGACGAAACTTACGTGGGTCAAGTGACGGATTCTGAACTGATCGAAGGCTACTCGGTTGAGCTACCAAAAGTTGTTGTAGAAAACGGCATGAACGCTTATCAAGGTGAAGGCGCAGACGTGTCTAAACTTGCGGTCGTGACGGCTGAAACAGCGGGTCCAGACTACGTGCTTGAGAATACGACTAAGTAATTTATTAGTTAATGGCTAATGGCTAATGGTTTAAGCTATCAAATCAATTCACGATAGCAGTCCTGACCATAACACTTAAAAGCCTCAACGGATAATGTCTGTTGAGGCTTTCTCGATCTTAGGTCGTGACCATTTTAATCTTACGTCGCGACTATTGTGATTTATACTTATGCAGCAGATCCCAAGGGATATGACATAAGTGGTGATCTTCAGGGAAGTGACTTAAGTGATGCTGATGGATGTCGTCGCTGGCAACATAATTGGTCAATGGTAATACTTCAACAGCGATACGGTCGGCATCATCTCTTGAAGAAATATAGTGCTTAGCTTCGATTAAGTGTTCTGCATTAGTGCTGTAAACGCCTGTGCGGTATTTCTCTCCGACATCGACACCTTGTTTATTCACGCTGTAAGGGTCGATAATCTCAAACAATTGTTCCATCAGAATCGTTACTGACGTGATGCTTGGATCAAACTCTATTTGTACGCACTCTGCGTAGCCATTGTAATCGCTTTGTGTGCCGTCGCTTTGTGTCGTTTTGTTCTCTGTTGGCTGGGCGCTTCCATTAGCACGGCCTGCTTCTGTGCTGATAACACCAGGAACGTACTTAATAAATTCTTGTACACCCCACAAGCAGCCGCCAGCTAAATAAATTTGTTCCATACTTCTCTTTGAGCTCTCTGTGTTTGTTGATGTTCGTTAGGTACCCGAATCAATACGATGATACCCGTACGTATAAAAAAGCGTCTATAAAAATGAGCGCGCAAATAAAAACAAGCGTTTAGGCATTGTAAACCTGTGCGACTGAACAAACATAAGTTTAATATGATTTGTGATTATATAAGTCAGTATTGCTTTGTCATCAACTCGAATCTCAACATCAAGTGAGCGTTACTCTAAACATGTTTGATCAAATAAAAGACTTCATTAATCCGAGCAAGAACCCAGACTTGACTCAGGCTCATGAATATCAGCGCAAGCATCTTCCTACATTGTGGCTGTTGGGCAAAACGGGGGCGGGCAAGTCATCGTTTATTCAAGCGGTCACGGGCGACTCTTCTGTAGAAGTGGGCAATGGTTTTGCGCCTTGTACCATGACGGCGATGTCGTATGAGTTTCCGCAAGACAAACCCGTGATGAGGTTTCTTGATACCAGAGGACTCAGCGAAGCGAATTACGATGCGAAAGAGGATTTGGAAGAGATTGGTCAGGCAGGTAATGCGTTAGTCGTTGTAATGAAAGCCGACGAACCTGAACAATCCGCTGTGCTTACGGCTCTAAAACAGATTAAGAAACAGAAGAAGATTAAACACTTGTTGCTGCTTCATACGGCGGTATTGTCTTCCAGTGAACCAGATCGAGCAAGGCAAATTCAGTTCAACAGCAACCAAGTAGAGAAGGCTTGGGGTAAAGAGTTTGAATCGGTAGCGGTCGATTTCGAAACGGATGACAACGCTATGTCTAACAGCGAAGCGGTTTACAACTATGACATCTTGTTAGAAAAGCTGAGCAGTATTCTTCCGGTGATAGGAATGATGGTGCAAGACAAAGAACATTCCACGCAAGAAGAAGCCAACTTTGATCAAGTAGAAAACGAAGTGCTTTGGTATGCAGGAAGTGCCGCAGCGAGTGACCTGATTCCGGGTGTTGGTTTGGTGTCGGTACCTGCGATTCAAGCCAAAATGCTTCACAGCTTGGCCAATCAATATGGGGTCGAATGGAATAAGAGAGTCTTTAGTGAGTTGATAGGCACTCTGGGAAGCAGCTTTGCTTTGCAATACGGAATGAAGCTGGGCACTCGACAGTTGATAAAGCTGATTCCAGTTTATGGTCAAACGGTAGGTGCGATGGCTGCAGCGGCAATGAGTTTCGGCACCTCTTATGGTTTAGGTCGCGCGGCTTGTTTTTACTTCTATCATAAGAACAAAGGTGAAGAAGTGTCTGAACAAGAGATGCAGAAGATCTACAAAGAATCTCTGAAAAAAGGAAAGGCGGCGTCGGGTTATGAAGAAAATTAGAAACCTATTTCGATTACTGGCGGTGCTATCGAGCGGACGCTGGGGCATTGCCCTGATTTCGGCGATCTTCCCAAGCATTATCATGATGGGTTTTGGTGTCTTCTTGGCGATCAAATACGGTTATCTACTCGAAATGTCGATTGCCATTGCCGTGAGTACCTTGGTGTTCACCATTCCTTTATTCATTTCTAGCCGTTCTTCAAGCCGCTCTTCAAATAAAGAGTCTTTCTCGAATAAAGAGAGTGGCGGCCTTGGCGAGGATACTGCTGAAGCTGAATCACAGCATAAAAAAGCTGATATCAACGATGCATTGGTTAAGGCTTCGGCTGATTGGTCTCAAAAAGAACTGTCAATCTGGAATGATTCAAAACACCATGTACGCCAACAATTAATGGTCGACATAGAGTGGGGTAACCTAGACCAAACCGGTTTAGAGGTACTTGAATTTGTTGCGAAAAAGTTTGATAAGAAATCACTCGATTTTTCGATTCCTGAAGGGCTAAAGCTGTTCGAAGAGGTCAGCCGACGCTACAAATTGGTAGTGCGAGAGCATATCCCCGGCATTGAGTATCTCAAGGTTTCTTACATCAAAGCGGGCTACGAAGCCTACGATAAATACGGTGAGCTAGGACAGAAGATCTTCAAAGCGGCTATTTGGGGTAACCACCTTAAAAACTTGTATTTGAATCCACTCAAGGTGATTTCTGATTTAGGACGAGAACAAGCGACAGCAACGATGACAAGGGGTGTGGTTGATGACATGCAATACGCCGCCAAACAAGCCTTGTTAGATGAAGTGGCTGCGGTGGCGATTGACCTCTACAGCGGACGTTTCAGCATTGAAGATGAGGCACTTAAAGTGTCTGATGTTTCTGAACTCGACGAACAACGCTTTGCTCCAGAGCTAGAGCCTGTGCGAATCGTGCTGGTGGGACAAACCAGTTCGGGTAAATCTTCACTTATCAATGCACTCAAGCAAGAGTTGGTTGCAGAAGTGGATGTACTGCCATCAACGGACACTTCAACGGTTTACAACGCGTTTGTCGACGATAATGATGTTCGTGTTGTTGATCTTCAAGGGCTTGATGGCAACCCTAAAACCGAAGCCTTAATGCTGAAAGAGATGACCCAAGCCGATGTGGTGCTATGGGTGCTTAAAGCCAATCAGTCTGCGCGTGATTTGGATAAGCAGTTGAAAGATAGATTTGATGCTTTCTATGATGATCCTAAGAACATATCACGCAAAAAGCCGATAGTTGTCTCGGTTGTTAATCAGGTAGACCGATTAAAACCTGTAGACGACTGGCAGCCACCGTATGACTTAGATAACCCTACATCGGCCAAAGCGAAGATCATTGCTCAAGCGCTCGAATATAACCAAACACTGCTGCTGCCGGACATTGCTTTGCCGCTGGCGATTGCGCCAGACAAGGTACAGTTTGGTTTAGATACTTTAAGGCAGACGTTGATCGAGCGTATCGCTGACGCAAATAACGTGCAGAGAAACCGCCAACGTTTAGAAGCCATGAAAAGAGGCACGTCAGTTAAAGGTCAACTGAATAAAGCAGTCAAAGTGGGTAAGAAGGTGGCACCCAGCGCATTGAAAGCGGCGACACCAAAACTGGCTGAAATGGCCATCAAGCAAGCCGTGAAGAAGAAGTAAGTCATTCACTGCGAATACGGTTCTGGTGAGGTTTGAGCCTCATCAGAATTTATCTTTTCTAGATCGGCGAGTTTTGGATCTTGGCTTTATTAGATGATGGCTTTTTTAGAAAACAGCTATCTTCGCCCCTTATTAGAGAGGTGTTGATTTCAAAAGGGATTTGATATTATTAAGGTTCTCGCTGAACTAGTTTAATAGTATATAAACAGCTGTGATTCACATTTTATATAACACGCTATCGTATTTAATCATCATTCTAAATATTGATCACATTTATACTTTTTTAAGCTGTATTTATAAAACAATTGCACTATATTTAAACTTCGGATCATCTTGATTTCAACGTAGGGATATATTGTGAACATGTATCTGAAATGGCAATCAACAACATGGCTAACCTTGTTAGCTTGGTATACCTTAGATCACCAACTCTCGTTCCACCTTTCTTCAGAGTAGTACCCTCTAGGCGTCACGCGCCAGCAAAGCAGCGAGCTTTGTTTACCTATCAGCAGCTTTGATAACCTTTGAACGTATGAATGTCGCACTTATTATTCCGTGTAGGGTATTCGTTTTTTGTCGTTCTCGCTAATTATCTTAGCCTCTGTTTAGGTTTGATTAATAAGTCATTATTTAATTTGTTTATTTTCACTGTTAATTTTCTGTGTATCTTTATACGGAACTATTAATTTAATAGTGAGGACTCGTGACATCTAAAGAAAATACATTTCGACCTGATCGGAATGTATTGAAAGGTATTATTATGGAAAACTTCAAACATCTACCAGAACCGTTTCGTATTCGTGTTGTAGAGCCAGTAAAAAGAACAACTCGCGCCTATCGTGAACAAGCCATTGTCGACGCGGGCATGAACCCATTTTTGCTCGACAGTGATGATGTGTTTATCGACTTACTGACGGACAGCGGAACAGGATCTATCACTCAGCGTATGCAAGCCGCGATGTTAATGGGTGATGAAGCTTACAGTGGTAGCCGCAGTTACTACGCATTGTCGAATGCGGTTAAGGATATCTTCGGTTACGAGTTGACGATTCCAACACACCAAGGACGCGGTGCAGAGCAGATCTACATTCCGGTTCTTATTAAGAAGCGTGAAATGGAGAAAGGGCTCGAACGCAGCAAAATGGTCGCCTTGTCGAACTACTTCTTCGATACAACACAAGGCCACACCCAAGTGAATTGCTGTGTGGCGAAGAACGTTTATACCAAAGAAGCGTTCGATACCTCAGTGAACGCGGATTTCAAAGGCAACTTCGATGTGGTGAAGCTGGAAGAAGCGATCTTAGAAGCGGGCGCAGCCAATGTTCCCTACATTGTGAGCACCATTACTTGTAACTCTGCTGGTGGACAGCCAGTGTCTATCGCCAATCTAAAAGCCGTGTATGAAATCGCTCAGAAGTACGATATTCCTGTGATCATGGACTCGGCACGCTACGCAGAAAATGCCTACTTCATTCAACAACGTGAAGCGGGTTATCAGGATTGGACAATCGAACAGATCACGCGTGAGTCTTACAAATACGCGGATGGTTTAGCTATGTCTGCCAAGAAAGATGCCATGGTGCAAATGGGCGGCTTGTTGTGCTTTAAAGACGACGCTTTCATGGATGTGTACACAGAGTGTCGAACCTTGTGTGTGGTGCAAGAGGGCTTCCCAACCTATGGTGGCTTAGAAGGTGGCGCGATGGAGCGTCTTGCGGTTGGCCTTTATGACGGCATGCGCCAAGATTGGTTAGAGTACCGTATTGGCCAGGTTCAATACCTTGTTGATGGCTTAGAAGCGATGGGCGTCGTGTGCCAGCAAGCAGGCGGTCATGCTGCGTTTGTCGATGCGGGTAAATTGCTGCCTCATATCCCGGCTGGTCAGTTTCCCGCACATGCTTTGGCGTGCGAACTCTATAAAGTCGCGGGTATCAGAGCGGTTGAGATTGGGTCTTTGCTGCAAGGACGCGACCCAGCAACAGGTGAACAACACCCATGTCCTGCTGAGTTGTTGCGCCTTACCATTCCTCGCGCGACCTACACACAAACACACATGGACTTCATTATCGAAGCATTCGAAAAAGTGAAAGAGAATGCAGGACAAGTGAAAGGGCTCGATTTTACCTACGAGCCGCCGGTGTTAAGACACTTCACTGCGCGCTTGAAAGAGGTAGAGACCAGCGAGAAACAAACAGAAAAAAAGAACGAACAAACGCTCGAAGAAGCATTTTAAAATAAAAACATAAGCGAATAGTCACTAGAACCCTAATCAAAGGCTCCCTCGGGCTGTCTCTTGATCACAAGT
>NZ_JBFRTN010000126.1:0-450 GCF_041474095.1 Vibrio sp. 10N.222.54.A3 | reverse complement strand
AAATAACACTAACGAAAATAATGGTATTAGAGTATTACTACCAATTAGATATAAAACTGGTTTTACATCTAATTCCTTTGTTTCTGTGTGTTATTTATATTTATAAAAACACCTCGACTTAAATAGTCCAAAAATAAGATAGAACATTCCCCCACTATTCTATTCAGATTCATCACTATATAGATCGACGTGTTGCAATATAGTCTCAAAAGTGAAACAAACTGATATCTACACAGTATTGTAATAAAAATGAAATATTAGAGTTTTCTTTATATCCAATTCAAACACGGATTATATAAAGTATTAAAAGTGAGACAGGTACAACTATCCAGTCAAATTAACCCCAACAATCATAAATACCGAAAATTAAGTCAAATCTAAGGAGATTGTATTATGAAAAACACCATCTTTGGACAGAGCCTAGACAGGTAACATAGACAGAACCTTAAG
>NZ_JBFRTN010000125.1:0-11271 GCF_041474095.1 Vibrio sp. 10N.222.54.A3 | reverse complement strand
CCTCAGGTCGCACGGACATTTCTGAGTTAGCACTTTTGCTAAATTAGGGAAAGACGAATTAACTGAAGTATGGCAAACGCTGGTTTAGCTTGTCTCTAGAACAATTATTGGCGACCATAGCTAGTTATCCAACGGCCATTCACGAGTTTCAATCAACCCTTGCTCAAGCAAGTTGTCGCGAAGCTGGTGAATCCTGACTTTTAGCTCATCACGTATTAATCGAATCGCTGGAGAGATCAACTGACGACTCGGTAATATCAGCCACATTTCGGTCAGTGGTATATCGCTATTAACTAATATCCTCTCTAATCGGCCCGCGAGTAAATCTTCACCGACATCAATAGCGGATTTCTTCGCTATCCCCACCCCATCAATACACCACCGACGAACAATATCACCATCATTCACAGCTCGATCACTGTTCATTTTTATTCTGTATTTTTGATCACCATGATAAAGATCCCAACCGTCGTGCACGACTTCGTACAGTTTGTAGAGCAAGGCTTTATGTTGATATAAATCATCAGGAACCAAAGGTCGACCATGATTTTCAATATAATCAGGAGAAGCGCATAGAACATGAGGGATATCGCAGATCTTAAATCCATACAAGTTGGATTCTTGCGCGGCACCTTTAGTCATAGCTCGTAACGCCACATCGACCCCATCGCGGTAAAAATCGGTTCGGCTATCACTCACATGGAGCCTCAATGACAGGTCTTGATGCTTGTCCATTACATCATTAAGCAAAACGCGCATCAGGTTGCGCCCCATCTCAGAAGACACCGCGATACGAACTTCCCCACTGATGGATTGCTGCTCTTCATTGACCAACACCTGCCCTTGTTGCAACAAATCCAATGCTTGTTGGCACAAAGGTAGATACCGCTCACCCTCTGGGGTCATGCGCATCTTTCGCGTCGTTCGAACAAATAACTCGGCTCCTAACTCTTGCTCTATCCGTTTTAATGACACACTTGCAGCAGAAGAGCTCATATCAAGTTGATTCGCCGCGGCTGTAATCGATTGAAGCTCAGCAACTTTCAACAAAACCTGTAAATCTGAAATTTTCATCACTATACTCTTCACTACTCGAATGGTCAGTTTTATTATCCACGATTTAAGGAAAGTGTATTAAAGATTAGCCCGTTTATCGAATGAATAATTTTGAATATTATTAATCTCAAGCAAATACAGCAGAGACATTACTATGAAATCATTATTTAAAGCATCGACATTAGCACTAGCCGCAACGCTACTTACTACACCTTCTTTTGCCGATGAAGGTTCTTCAAAAGTTGTCGCGGTAAACGATATTGAGTGGGGTTATCTAAACCCTTTGCGCGGCGTACTTAGCCCGGGAGCTGCGGACCTTTGGGGTGACCGTACAACGGATACCGCAACAGGTATGTTGGTACGCTTTAACAAGGGTTTTGAGTCACCACCGCACATTCATAACATCACGTACCGCGGTGTGGTCATTGAAGGTCAAATGCATAATGACGATCCAACATCAGAAAAGATGTGGATGCCAACAGGCTCGTTCTGGACGCAACCAGCAGGTGAAGACCACACCACTGCCGCAAACGGTGAAACAAACCTAATCTACCTTGAGATTGATGCGGGTCCATATCTAGTTCAACCATCTGAAGAGAAGTTCGATAATGGCGAACGTCCTCTAAACTTGCATAAAGACAATATCGTGTGGCTAAACAGCAGTGATCTTCACGATATCAAAGTAGACGGTGTTCAATCAACGTATGTTTGGGGTAGCACTTCTGACATGGGTGGTTCAATGATCAAACTGCCTGCCGGCTTTGAAGGAAAAATCACCACGGACGCAAGTGAGTTCCGCGCCGTTGTGATTGCAGGCTCGATTGAGTACAACTCAAAAGAACAAAGCAGCAATCTTACTTTAAACCCGGGAAGCTACGTGGAATCTGAGGGCAAGTTCTCTCATAACATCACCAACACGGGGGACTCTGAGGCAACAATCTACATCCGTACTAACAGCAAGTACCAAGTGAAATAAGCCCTAGCTCGCTTTGTCCCTCGCCATCGGCTTAATCCCCCTTAAACCGGTGGCAATTTCCATCGACGCGCAAATCTGTGCAGCACAAGGGTTATGTACAATACAAAGGTTAATATATGAAACACATATTGTTCATCGCTTCTTTTATCATGGTGACATTCAGCTCTGCCTCTTTTGCAGCAAACCAAGTGCGCGATGAAAATACGGTAGAAATTGAGTGGCTTGATCTGATCCCAGAAAGCGAACGTGCACGCGTCAGCGATGAAACCCTTGCTGCCCTTGACCATAGTGCGAATGTTGCTCAGCAGGCTCTAGTGGGAAGTGTTCGTCCAGAACTGAATGGCAGCAACGTCAAAATACCGGGTTTCGTGATTCCATTAGAAGGGGACTCAGAGTCAATCTCTGAGTTTCTTTTGGTTCCCTTTTATGGTGCGTGTATTCACGTTCCACCACCACCTCCAAACCAGATTATTTACGTCAAGTTTGAAGAAGGGACTCCAACTAAAGACCTTTGGGATATCGTTTACATCACAGGAACCTTGAAAACAGAAACAGTAATTTCTGATGACATAGGGGTCGAGTCAGGCTATTCCATTGAAGGTGCGAGCTTAGAGATATATAACAAAGTGTGATCTAGTAAAACTAGAGACTCTATAGGGCTGCGGGTGACCCAAACCAATGATCTGGTAGTGAACAACTAAGGAAAGAGCCATTTGGTTAGCCCGCACTTCACTAGACACTGCACTGGTTAGAAAATGTAGGCCAAATGGCTAGCCTTGAAGTGTGACAGACATGCATCCCGAATTGGAATGGGGCAAAAATAAGTTAGAGGTCCTATTGCTTCACTGGCATCAAAAACAAGCCCCCCCAAAAAAGCATCAAACTAATTCCAACCACCGCATAAATATCAGTTTTGCCCGAGTCTAACCAACACAACGCGCGCCCAACGACATCATTAGCGCCATACTCGACACACAAAAAAGCGCGAGAGACGGATGTCATTCTCGCGCTTTTTTAGAACCGTATAACTTGAAGTTTACGGTTAGATCTTAGCTGTAAACGTACGGCTAATTACATCCTGTTGCTGCTCACGTGTTAGCGAGTTGAATCGCACAGCGTAACCCGACACTCGGATGGTTAACTGTGGGTATTTTTCTGGATGTTCAACGGCATCCAACAACATGTCACGGTTAAGCACGTTAACGTTGAGATGCTGCCCACCCTCAACACGAATCGATCCTCCATTTTCCTCATGGTGGAAGTAACCATCCATTAGTGCTGCTAGGTTCACTTTTTGGCTTAGGTCATCTTTACCTAGTGCATTTGGTACGATTGAGAAGGTGTAAGAAATACCATCTTTAGCGAATTCAAACGGCAGTTTGGCAACTGAAGAAAGTGAAGCAACCGCACCTTTCTCGTCACGACCGTGCATTGGGTTTGCGCCCGGGCCAAATGGCATACCTGCGCGGCGACCATCTGGTGTGTTACCGGTTTTTTTACCATATACAACGTTTGAAGTAATCGTAAGGATAGATTGAGTTGGAACCGCTTCACGGTAGGTGTTCATTTTCTGAATTTTTTTCATAAAACGTTCAACCAAATCACAAGCAATATCATCAACACGTGAATCGTTGTTGCCGAATTTTGGATATTCACCTTCAATCTCAAAGTCGACAGCGATGCCATCTTCGTTACGTACTGGTGTTACCTTCGCGTATTTGATAGCCGCTAACGAGTCAGCAACAACCGACAGCCCTGCAATACCACAAGCCATTGTGCGATGAACATCGCGATCCATCAATGCCATTAACGATGCTTCATAGCTGTAACGGTCATGCGAGTAATGGATCACGTTCAGCGCAGTGACGTATTGCGTTGCAAGCCAATCCATCATGTCATCAAAGCGTGGCATTAAGCGGTCAAAATCGAGAACTTCATCTTCGATACGAGCAACTTGAGGACCAACCTGCATGTTAGATTTTTCATCAACACCACCGTTAATGGTGTAAAGCAACGCTTTAGCAAGGTTTGCACGAGCACCAAAGAACTGCATATGTTGGCCAACCACCTGTGGGCTCACACAACACGCAATCGCGTAATCGTCATTATCAAAATCCGCACGCATTAGATCATCGTTCTCATACTGAAGTGATGAGGTTTCGATAGACACTTTAGCCGCGTATTGTTTAAACGCGATAGGCAGTTGTTCAGACCATAGAACCGTCATGTTCGGCTCTGGCGCTGGGCCCATCGTGTGCAATGTGTGCAAGTAGCGGAAAGTCGTTTTGCTAACAAGAGTACGACCATCAACGCCCATACCAGCCATTGCTTCTGTTGCCCAAATTGGGTCGCCAGAGAACAATGAATCGTATTCAGGAGTGCGAAGGAAACGAACCATACGAAGCTTCATGATGAAATGGTCAATCAACTCTTGCGCTTGTTTTTCATCAATCAGACCAAGTTTAAGGTCTCGTTCGATGTAAACATCTAGGAAGGTTGATGTGCGGCCTAGCGACATCGCAGCACCATTTTGAGACTTAACCGCAGCTAAGTAACCAAAATAGGTAAATTGGATTGCTTCTTGCGCAGTTCGAGCAGGAGAAGACATATCAATGCCGTACTTCAAACCCATTTCTCGCATTTCATCAAGGGCACGAATTTGATCAGTAAGCTCTTCACGTAGACGCAATGTCTTATCTAAATCACCACCCGTTTCAAGCATCTTCTGAGTCGATTTGAATTGCTCATTTTTGTCTAATTTTAGGAAGTCGATACCGTACAAAGCAAGACGACGGTAGTCGCCGATAATGCGTCCACGACCATAAGCATCTGGCAAACCAGTAATAATACCAGAACGGCGACATGCTTTAATTTCATCGGTATAAAGATCGAACGCTACTTGGTTATGCGTTTTGCGGTATTCAGTGAAGATCTTTTCGATTTGTGGCTCTAATTCACGACCGTACACTTCGCACGACGTTTTCACCATTCGAATACCGCCATTAGCGATGATGCCGCGTTTCAGTGGTTTATCGGTTTGTAGACCCACGATTTTTTCGAGGTTTTTTACAATGTAACCGGCATCGTGTGAGCTGATAGTGGAAACGATATCAGTATCAAAATCGACAGGGGCATGAGTGCGGCTTTCTTCTTTAATACCCTCTAGCACCGATTCCCATAGCTGTGTCGTCGAGTCCGACACGTCCGCAAGAAAAGATTCATCACCTTCATAAGGGGTGTAGTTTCGCTGAATAAAATCACGTGCATTAACGGATGTTTGCCACTCGCCAGCTTGAAATCCCGCCCAAGCTTCCATCATATCGGTTGTCGGAATAGTCATAATGACCTCCTAAGTTATTGATAAACAGACAATATCGATGATTATTTATAATCATTGGTTTCTGCTGGCTATACTAAACCGACCAATCTATGAGTAAAGTGAGCTGTTTTCATAAAATACATGCACAAAATGCATTTATTGAAATTACTATTTTATATTCAATACCTTAAGTTGAAGGTTAACTACTCTAGATTCCAATTAGTTTGTTCCTTCAGAAGTAGGAAATAGACTCTTAGTGACTCACCGACGTTGAAAACAGGTTGATGATCACCACACCAGACAGAATCAAAGCGATGCCAATGATCGCGTAGATGTCTAGCTTTTGCCCGTAGACCAACCAAGACAACGCCGCGACCAACACTATCCCTGCCCCACACCAAATCGCATAGGCGACACCCAAAGACATGGTTTGAACCGTGAGAGACAACAGATAAAAAGCAAAGCCATAACCGACGAGTACTGCGGCGGTAGCAGGAAGGGAAGTAAATTGCTGCGTTTTAGGCAATAGAGAAGTCGCGACAACTTCAAGCACGATGGCGAGTGACAGCATCACTGGAGGCGGAAGAGATAAAAGCATGTTTGAGTCCACAACATTAAATACGGCGCTCAGAATATTGTAGTTTTATTTCCAATTCATGCGATTTTCAGTAAGCAATTATTATGAAGTGCCTTAAAAATTCTTAAATGTGACTTTCGGTTAACACGAGGAACCTAAATGCTCTATTATTACAAATAAGTAATAATCATTTTCTATTTAAGGGGATTATCAAAACATGCACTCACACCTATACTAGCTCCAACAAAACGAGAGAGCGGAAACAATTAAGCTCAACTACGCTTAACGGGTTGAATTTAATTGCACAGTTATCCGCTGTACTGACATATAGGAAACATCCAATGACAATCGAAATTAAACCTGGTCAAACGCATATCAAATCAAAAGCAATGGTTGCATGGGCAGCTGGAGAGCCACTAAAAATGGAAGAAGTTGATGTACAACTTCCTAAAGCTGGTGAGGTTCTAGTTCGCATCGTTGCTACTGGTGTTTGTCACACTGACGCATTCACATTATCAGGTGACGATCCAGAAGGTATCTTCCCTTCAATTCTTGGTCACGAAGGTGGCGGCATCGTTGAGATGATCGGCGAAGGCGTTACAAGTGTTGAGATTGGCGACCACGTTATCCCACTTTACACAGCTGAATGTGGCGAATGTAAGTTCTGTAAATCTGGTAAAACTAACCTATGCCAAGCCGTTCGTGAAACGCAAGGTAAAGGCCTAATGCCAGACGGTACAAGCCGCTTCTCTATCAATGGCGAAACAATTTTCCATTACATGGGTTGCTCTACTTTCTCTGAGTACACAGTACTTCCAGAAATCTCTCTAGCGAAAGTAAGCAAAGAAGCACCACTTGAAGAAGTTTGTCTTCTAGGTTGTGGCGTAACAACCGGTATGGGCGCTGTACTAAATACAGCTAAAGTTGAAAAAGGCGACAACGTTGCTGTATTCGGCCTAGGTGGTATCGGTCTATCTGCAATCATTGGTGCTCGCATGGCTGGTGCTGACCGCATCATCGGTGTTGATATCAACGAGAGCAAATTCGAGCTAGCAAAACAGCTTGGCGCGACAGACTGCATCAACCCAACTAAATTCGACAAGCCAATCCAAGACGTTATCGTAGAGATGACAGACGGTGGTGTTGAGTACTCTTTCGAGTGTATCGGTAACGTAAACGTGATGCGTCAAGCACTTGAGTGCTGTCACAAAGGTTGGGGCGAATCAGTCATCATTGGTGTTGCAGGTGCAGGTCAAGAGATCTCAACTCGTCCATTCCAACTAGTAACTGGTCGTGTATGGCGTGGTTCTGCTTTCGGTGGTGTTAAAGGCCGCTCTGAGCTTCCAGAAATCGTTAACCGTTACATGGCGGGTGAGTTTGGTCTTCAAGAGTTCATCACTCACACAATGGGTCTGCAAGACGTAAACGAAGCATTCGACCTAATGCACAAAGGTGAATCTATCCGTACTGTTCTACATATGGATAAATAATTCTCCTTGGTCTCGGCACTTAGGTGTCGAGACCACAGTTCTGACTTAAACATCAGAGCGAAACTGTCTTCACCACCTCCTGCCCGGTGGGTGGTGAAACTTTAAATGATATAGACATGTTATTCCCCAAAACCATCAACCTAACGGAGCACAATAGATGACAATCGAAAACATTAGCCAAGCAAAGGTTGCTGGTGGTTGGCACAAACAATACACCCACTTTTCTGCAACGCTTGACTGCAACATGCGTTTTGCGATTTTCTTGCCACCTAACGCAAGCAAAGAAAACCCAGTTCCTGTTTTGTATTGGTTATCAGGCTTAACCTGTACCGATGAAAACTTCATGCAAAAAGCCGGCGCGTTCAAAGCTGCGGCTGAGCAAGGCATTGCTATTGTTGCACCTGATACAAGCCCGCGCGGCGAAGGCGTTGCCGACAATGAAAGCTACGATCTCGGCCAAGGTGCAGGCTTCTATGTGAATGCCACTCAAGCACCATGGGACAGCCATTACCACATGTACGATTACGTGGTAACAGAGCTTCCAGCATTGATTGAATCTTTCTTCCCTGTGACTTCGGTGAAATCGATTTCTGGCCACAGCATGGGCGGACACGGTGCCCTAACGATTGGCATCAAAAACGAAGATAGCTACCGTTCTATCTCCGCATTCAGCCCAATCACCAACTCAATGCAATGCCCTTGGGGACAAAAAGCATTCAACCAATATCTAGGCTTAGATATTGAAGAGTGGAAGCACTACGATGCTTCTGAGCTTCTAAAAACCAAAGGCACTAAGCTGCCAATGTTGGTTGACCAAGGCGAAGCCGATAACTTCCTGATTGAGCAGCTTAAACCTGAGCAATTAGTCGAAGCGGCTAAGGTAACCAATGCCGATTTAGAGCTACGTATGCAGCCAGGTTACGACCACAGCTACTACTTCATCTCTAGCTTTATTGATGAACACATTGAGTTCCATGCTGCTTACTTAAACAAGTAGCCAGATGAATTTAGCCCGCACTTTGTAAACGCAAGGTGCGGGCTTTTTTATGCCTACTGATTTTATAACGGTTGCTTTTATAACTGCTTAATACGCTGCTTTAACGCTTCTAAATCTATATCATTGCCAACAATTCGTAATCGAACATACTCTTCAGTCATCGCGTCGCACGTAATAGCAAAATCGACACCCGAACATGTCTTAATACCGATACTCTCAAATAGCTTTGAAAGGTGAGTTCCTCTCTTTTTCAACAACATAATGGGCGTCGATATTGACGTGCCAACCACCTCAATATTGTTCTCAGACAACAAGCCGATCATTTGCTGCTTAAAGTATTCAGTTTTGCTGCGGTTCATTTCTACGAAGTGTTTTGCATTGGGTAAGGTCGCCGATGCGATTTTTATTGAGGGGTAAGTCGGCGTAAACACACTCACCGCAGCTTCGATTGCAGAAGTCAGGTTTTCACTGCTGGCTAAGTAACCGAGTCGAATCCCAGCGAGCCCTAAACCTTTAGAAAAGGTTCGTAAAACTATTAAGTTGTCCAAGACTAAGGTCTGATCGAGCATAGACTGCTCAGGGGTCAGGGATTCACCATATGCCTCGTCGACAATCAAAATAGCGCCAGAACGCTCACATACTCTCGCTATCTCGACCAGATAAGCTCTGTCGTAGATTCGACCCGTTGGGTTGTTGGGATTATCGATATACACCAAGGCAGGATTTTGACTGCTTATTTTTGATGCCAACACACCGAACAGATCCGACTCGTTTTGATAATCAAACATGTTGATGGACTGGTACTTCCCGCCCACCAAAGTGAACTCTGATACTGCTTCAACAAACTGAGGGCCAATGCCTATCATGGTGCGATTGTTGTGATCGATAAGTTTATTGAAGATAAGTTCTAGCGCCCCAAGAGAGCCCGTGGTGTACGTAATACGACAATCTTCAATCCCAATAAACTGGCGAGTCAGATAAGTCAGCTCCGAAAGCTCCCTGTGGCAATAGTACTTATCAATACCGTAGATAATATCTTTGATCACATGTTCAGGAATTTCTGGTGCGCCAAATGGATTGGAGCCAAGTGAACAATCGATACGAAATGAGTGATCGACATAAGAATGGTATTCGCCACTTAACCGTGGATTTAAATGCATAAGAAAACGCTCAAAAAATATTCATGCGCTATTCTTATCGTACTGAATTTTATCTATATAGGTCATTTCGCGACAGTTCTTCGCCTTGTTTCGAGAGACTGGTCAAAAACCAAGATTGGTTCAAATAACGAATTCTCTTAAGCCATAATCAAGAGTTAAGCACTCGTGTTTACATTTCGAGTTAACCGAACCGCTTTCTTTGCGCTAGATTAAGCTGAGATAAGATAGGGTAATAACAGAGCTTGCATCTTTACTCTCCCTAGTTACCATAGCCCCATTAACATCCCCCATATTTTGAAGGTTGCTATGAAAGCAATTAAGACTCTTTTCTTCCTGATGGTTTTATTGAGCGGTCTGTTTACCGCTTGGCTGTTTATTCCAATTCCAGCGACCATGGACAAGCAAACGCTCGACGTTCCATTAACGGAACCATTCAAGCTTGTTGCGTATCGCAGCAACCCGAATGATGCGAGCAAGCCGCTGACTTACCACTACTATGTGATTTCAGATGTGGTTGGTGTAGACGACATGGACCCATTCCTGATTACCACGGACCAGTTCGTGAAGCTTGGCGAATTCGACGAGAACACATTCAACCTTACGGTTAACGGCAAGATTGATAGCTACACCAACGATTTGTGGATCAAGAAATCTGATGGCAAGCTTCAACACTGGTACGTGAGTATTAACGCGAACTATATTCGTTAAAATCGAACTGCAATAAACCTCATTTTAAAACTGCGCTTTGGCTTCCAAGCGCAGTTTTTGTTTCTAGCAACACCCTCCACTTATCCCGACCCGTTCGACATAAACTGCATTGCCTACTTTTGATTCACTGCTGCCCTTGCTCTCAAGGTGTTATAAGCTCTTTAGATACGATAAGCTCAGACCATGCTCGACGCCCAATAAATCAAAATAATAAAGGATCACCCGTGGAATTTACGCTCGACAAATTTAACGGCATCATCATTGACCCAGCAACAGCCCCTCACGATGTTGACTCATTCAATGCCGAACTCAGCGAGATCACCGAATTTTCAAAGCAGAATAGCAAAGGCATTATTTGGATTAGCTTACCTATTTCACTCTCGCACCTTATTCCGGTGGCGACTGAGCTTGGCTTTGTGTTTCACAACTGCTTAGAAGACGAGATTACGCTGATCCACAAATCCGAGATTGTAGAGTTTGTGCCTTTCATTCCGACCCACACCTTGGGTGCTGGTGCGTTAATCACTAACGAACACAATCAAGTTCTGATGATCAAAGAGCACGGCATGACGGGTTACAAATTACCGGGCGGTCATATTGAGTTGGGTGAAGGCATTGAAGAATCCGTGGTTCGAGAAACCTTAGAAGAGACTGGCATCGAAGCCACGTTCGTTTCAGTGGTTGGCATGGCGACGAGACACCCGTATCAATTCGGAAAGTCTAACCTCTACTTTGTTTGTCACCTTATCGCTCAAACTCAAGAGATTGCGATTCAAGACACAGATGAAATTGCAGAAGCTAAATGGATTGATGTTGAAGAGTACATTAACAACCCCGACAGCTACCCGTTCAACCGCCAGTTAGTCGGCTCTTTGATAGGCAAACAAGGATTAGAACTTACCCAACTAGAAGGCAACTATGGCCCGAACCATAAGCCAGAGATCTTCTTTTCGAAAAACTAAAGCGATTCAAAATCGAGTAGGAGGAG
>NZ_JBFRTN010000124.1:0-36602 GCF_041474095.1 Vibrio sp. 10N.222.54.A3 | reverse complement strand
ATCAACGATAAAACCTACTAGCTTAAGTAGGTTTTTTTGTTTCAAATTGACGAATTATTTTCACTAATATTATTCTGACAAAGTAGATATTTCGCCAACCTGTGATAATTTAAATACATAACGATTAAAAGTAAGCACAACAACATGAATTTCAGCATTGAACAACTTCTCGCGTTCGTTACCGTTTATGACCAACTCTCTTTCAGCAAGGCAGCAGTCAAGCTTAACAAGCACAGAACGACAATCGGGCAGGTTATAACTAACCTTGAAGACCAACTCGCGGTAAGCCTATTTGAAAGGGTTGGACGCACTGTAAAGCCGACAGAAGATGGTCATCATCTTTACCACTACGCTAAGCAAACGATTGAACAGGCAAGAACATTCGACAAGGTGGCTTTGAGCTTGTCTTATGGCGGGTTGGAAAACATCACCTTTGCTTATTCTGGTGTGATACCTCATCAAATGCTTTTGGATATTCGAAAGAAACTGCGTCGTGATTTCCCGATGATGCGAGTGAACTTTTTAATCCGAAACAAAAAGGATATTAAGAAGGGCCTTCAAAGTGGCGAGTACCACTTTGGATTAGTCAATGTGCATGACAGCCGGGGTATACACAGCTTTGATGCGACTTTTCTAGGTCACATTGAGTTTTCCCCATTCGTTCAAAAAAATGGTGAGTTCTCATCTTTGGCGCAAGAGGATGTACTTTTAGCGTTAAGAAATTCAAAGCAGTTTATCTTGAGATCGTTTATTGAAGAGGGAATGTCAGAAAAAGTAACCATCAGCTCCGATAACGAAGAAGTCGATCAATTGGCGTTAGTTATTAAAATGGTTGAAGCCGGTTTAGGGTGGGCACTGTTACCAAAAACGTTTGCTCATTCTGAATTTTCCCATTACGACATTGAACCTATACAGTCGTCTGAAATGCACCAAGGATTCAAATTCGGTTTTGCGCTTTGGTGCAATCATTCTAAGCAAGTGAAGGATGTAAAATTATCGGTTTTATCTGTTATACAAGAACATGTTGATCGAGTATTGAGTCAATATTAGCAAAGGAAGAATGTAGGTAACTTATTAATAGAGGCTCATTTATATGAGCCTTTTGCGTTTCTGTCATCTCGAAAGCTCTTTAATTTTGTAGGGCGACATCCTCTATATAGGAGTAGGGCAACACCATTATTTGGCCTATTCTATGCCCGTCGATTAAGGACCCCCTTTATTGGCAATAAGTGTTTAATTTCTATGTTTATTGCAAGGAAGCAAACTTTCGGCCGGGTTTCGTCACCCGGTCTTTTTTATGAGGCAAATTTTATGACTCGCTGCGGCGGCATTGTTCTTCTTTCCTGCTTTTTATTTACAACATCTTCTTTCGCATCGTTTTATGATCCTGTTGATGGTCAATTTGATATGGGGCATCACCTTGCGGAAAACGCATATGGCTTTTTGCCTATCCCAATTTTGATTACCGAGCCTGCGGTGGGGTACGGCGGCGGTGTGGCTGGTTTGTTTTTACATGAGACGGATGAGGAAAAGCGACAAAGAAAGCAAGCTGCTCTTTCTGCCATAGATGGTGGTGCGCAGTTAGTACCCTCAGCAATGTCAGTAGTGGGCGCAGTAGGGACAGAGAACGAAACTTGGTTTGTATTTGGTGGCCATAGACGATCTTGGATGAATGATTCCATTCGTTACACAGGAGGCGGCGGCTTTGGTGTTGCGAATTTGGATTTGTACACATCAATCAACTGGGGCCCCATAGATCATGACCTTAGAATAGGAACGTCAACTTCGGTAGCCGTACTTTCACAAAAGGTGCAGTTCCGGATTGGGCATACGCCTTGGATGTTGGGAATAAAGCAGTTATTAGCTAAGTCTGAGATTGAATTTGATAACATGGTTTTAGACCGAATTTTGGGTAACGAATCGGTTACTTCTGGTTTAGGGTTGGAGGCTGAATATGACACAAGAGATAATTTATTTTATCCAACCAAAGGTTACAAATTGTCTGCAGATTACATGGTGTACGACGATGCGATTGGCAGTGATTACAATTACCGAAATTTGAACATAGATGGCGAAGCCTATATCCCAATTGCCAATAAATGGACGTTAGGCTTGGCTGCAAATTATCAAAGCTTCGAACAGCAAGACCTGTTTGTATCACCCACAGCGAAACCGTACGTGTCGTTACGCGGGGTGTCATCTTATCGGTACCAAGGAGATGAGATTGAAACAATTCAAGGCCAATTGACGTATAGCATCACTCATCGTTGGAAGGTGTCTGGGTTTTACGGTTCAGGGGTTGCAAAGCAAGATAACGGCATAAGCCACGACAGTACCGTTAATGCCGGAGGTGTCGGCTTTCGATACCAAATCGCGAGACGTTACGGTTTGCACCTTGGGATGGATTATGCGCAAAGCCATGAAGAACGCGCTATCTACTTTAACGTAGGCAGTGGTTTCTAGAACAACGGAATAGGTTAAATTTTTCCAAGAAAAAAGGCGCTAATTAGCGCCTTTTCGTTTTCTATCACTTTCTTACAGTAAGATTACTTCTTACGGCAGAACTCAGCGATTACGTACATTGATTGACCGCCGTTTGTTTTACCAGAAACAAGCTTAGGATCGTCACCAACGCTGATACCACGAATAACAGTACCTTGCTTAATCACTTGGTTAGTACCTTTGATTGGCAGGTCTTTGATTACTGTTACGTCGTCACCTTTCTTAAGTTCAACGCCATTCACATCAAGAGGCTTGTCATCAGCAGACATGCCGATTTGTGCCCAAACTGATGTTTCTTCTTCAAGGTACATCATGTCTAGCGCGTCCTGAGCCCAGCTTTCTGTGTTCAGGCGAGTAAGTTGACGCCATGCCGTTACTTGAACTGGCGCTTCCTGGCTCCACATGCTGTCAGTCAGACAACGCCAGTGGTTGATATCTTTAGGATCGTCAATCTCACCAAGACATTTGTCACATACCATGATGCCGTGATCCACTGTTACGTGGCTGTGTGGCGGCACTGCGTATGCAGTAAGAGAAGAATCAGAACCACATAGTTCACATTTAGATTGGCAGCGTTCTAGCATAGTAGCTTCAGAAGACATAATGGACTCACATTTATTAGGTATTAAATTACGGGGCTATTATCCACTTTATTTACAATAAAGAAAGAGGTCGTACGGTATTCTGTCTTGATTAATTTTAGCTGAGATCAACCATTTGTGTTTTAAAGTTTTATGCAAACGGTCAACTAGGGGACTTGTTCGAACGACAGAGACAAAAATGCCAGCGGTTAGGCTGGCATTTGGTTTAGTGAAAAGCTTAAGTCTTAGTTATTCCAATAAAGCATCCGGTGCTGCTGCATCAAGGCTATCCGATTCTAAGAAATCAGCTACTTGAGCTCTCATTGATAGGGTATGAGTGGCATCAGAAAGGTCTGCTTGCGGTCCGATGATCGTAGAGTGCTTAGCCGTTTCGTTATACTGAACAAACACTCGGTTTCCAGTTGAAGTGCTAGCTTTTGTAGAGTCATCCAACCCTAAAGTTGAATCCAATCCTTCAGAACCAACAAACGAAGCCGTGTAAGACAATGGTTTATCGTTATCATCATTACCATTGTTTGGTACCGTTTCATCATTTTGCGACTGGATCAACAACGTTGGATAGCTAGAGCTAATTGATGACTGGTCCTCAGTGTTTGCTATTGAATGTGGATCGACCGTGTCAATAAGGGTTTGAGCGGCGACTTTAAATGCAACTAATTCAGTTTCAATTGCTGCGGCACTAGTTGGATTTTCCTTAGCAAAAGCGGTATAGCAATCGCCATCTTCAATGTCGTCCGTAGTACAAGCTGAAGCCACTGAATCCCGATACGTTGCATTTAACTGTTTAGCTAGATTGTGTTTAATTTCGGGGCCAAAGGTTTCCGATGCGAAGAGTAATTCAGCAATGTGCCCACCTGAATTAGCATATACCGCCGAGCTAAATTTATGTGTACCAGCAATTTCAGATGTAGCTACTGACGTAAATCCAGTAATACCGCCCAATGAGTGGCCCATAAATTTAACGGTTGTGTCTTTTACATCAACTCCGGCTAATGGTGTACCAGTAAAGTCATTCCCCACTTTTTCAAGTGCCATACGAAGACCTATTACATCAAGTGCACTTTGACGGATGTTGTCACGCGCAACGGGCAAAGCGCTTAGATTCAAGTAGTACAGAGCATTATCGTTAGTTGAAATAGCACCTCCGGCAAGTGAACGAGACCCATGAATAGGGTGGTCAATTGCAATGACAGCAAGACCTTCAGCCGTTAAGTTTGCCGCAAACGCATACGCATTCTCTTTTACAGAGGTAATACCGTGTTGGTAGATTACAACCCCGGTTATTGGGTCAGTCACAGGAGTAAACAAAAGCACATCAACAGCTTCAAGTGATTTAATTTGTGGTATTGGTGAATACTGAGTGACAATGCGATCACTATCTAGAGCTGTTCCACTTGCGTCCTTTGTGAGTGTTTTTCCCATTAAAGTCGTGACATCAGCTGCGCTAAGGTTTGTTGGGTCTAATCCTAATTTAACCAACTCTCCACCAACGAAAGAACTTGTAGAGTTATCCGTTAGTGCGCTTTTTATAACCGCTAAACTGTCCAATGCTGATGCAAATGGCGTTGTAGAGAACTTAGTTGGATCGGTTTCCAAGAAATATGGGAGTTGAACAGTACCTTTAGTCACGTTTACCGACGTAGTGCTGATACCAGCGTTAGAGTAAAGGAGATTTATCCCTCCAATCAAAGTGGCATTTTCTGTTGCATCGTCATCGGCAAGATATTTTTTAAAGTCAGCATCTGCAGCGATTGCTGTAGCAAATGGTGTTGTTGATGAGGAATCTAAACTAAGATTGTAAGCGTTTGTCAGATCGATATTATTTGGGTTTGCGCTGCCATTCCAATAAGTCGAAAGTGGGGCCCCAGCATCAATCATTCCGCCAATCAACGATGCTGTAGAGGCAAGAACATCACCAACAGAAGTTGTAGTAAACCAAGCTGAATACACAATCTTTTCCGCATCAATACCAACAGCGGCAGCTATAGCTTCTTGACCTTTAATTAAAGTTTGCGCACTAGCTAAGTCACCGGTTGAATAAGTTTTAGTGGCTGTTTTGAGAGCCGCATAGCTTTGCGATGTACCTACTGGGTTACCATTTACATCTGTAACGTCATCAGTAACAACAAGCAAATATTCAGACTTCTCATCAAAAGGAGTATTAGGTGTAATTGCTAGGTTTGAGCCTACTTTGTAAACTTTGTATTCAGAGCTAGCAACAGGTGTTGGTACTTGAGCCGCTGTGGATGTGTCTGTTAGCTTTTTAGAAAGCTTCAACAATGTCACTCCGGAAGTAACAACTCCAGGAGTATCACCAAAACCGTCGCCTTCAAACTCGATGTAAATTGGCATGCTGGTCGAAAAACCATCGGCATAATTTAATGCTGCTTTTGGGTTAGAAATGCTATCGTCGCCACCTGTTGGGATCGCTAACGTGCCATCTGTAGAGTCAAATAATAGGTTATTGCTTAAAGGAACTGATGCATTACTACCTTGCAAGAGCATTTTTTGAGTTGTCGCTCTTGCCAAAGACGTTTCTAGATAGGCTTCAAGTTGTTGGTTACTTGTTACCGAACTTTCGGTGTTGTCGCCACAACCTGCTAGCAGGATCGCTGAACATAGTAGAGAGATCTTAAAGTTACGTTTCATGATACGATCCTGATTTAGTTAAAAGTGTAGTTAAGCTGAACTGAAGAAAGGTAAGCGGTACCTTCTGCTTCGAAAGTCCTTTCTTGCTGAGCGCCATTTGTCTCAGTGAACTCACCGTCATCACTTACAACAAGTGCGAATCCTGCATCGACAGTCATATTTTCGCTCCAAACATAAGTGAAGCCAGCGCTATACCACATACGATCACTATCAGGAATGCTTAAAGTTGCTTCACCAGCTTGTTCGTCATAAGCGTAACCAGCTCTTAATGTCCACTTACTGTTTAGTTGGTACGTTGCGCCTAGTGAATATCGATTGTTGTCTTCATATTTTTCAGGTTTGTAGAAGCACTGACCTACTACACCGTTGTCAGTACAATCTGGACTTGTTGCTTTTAACTCCTTAAAAGTACTCCAATCAGTTTGTTGCCAACCGTAGTGAATTGCCCATTGTTCGTTAAGTTGGTGAAATGCTGAAAGCTCCAGAATAGAAGGAAGCTCGATTTGAAGACGACCATCAACCTTGGGAGATGTTGCTCTACCTGAATCGTAGCTGGTAAATTCACCGTCATCGAAATCAAGATCAACAGAAGAGCGGTAAGCGATACTAACGCGATTGTTTTCGTTCAGCTCATACATCGCGCCAACATTCCAACCATAGGCAAATGTTTCACCGGTCATGCCTATAAGTTTGTCAGATGGATTTCCACCAACAAAGTTAGCGAGCTCGCCTTTATGGCGAGTAAGTTCAGCTTCCGCATACACAAGGTTTAAACCTGCACCAACGCTAAATGATTCATTCACGCGATACGCAATATTTGGATTTAGATTTACAGATAAGAGCGACGTATCACCAGCCATATCACCTGCCGAGATGTCATCAGGGTAATCCGTAGCAACACCATAATTGGTGAACATACCGATACCCCAAGCCCATTTTTCGTTGATTGGGCTGATGTAATATGCGGCTGGCACGACTTGTAATGGAGCAACATCTTTTGAATGCTCGTTAGCGTCAACGTCGTAAACGTTAACCTCTGGATCAACGATAGAAACCGCGCCTGAAAATTGGGCTGTATCAAATAGGGTCATTGCGGCGGGGTTTCTCGCTAGTACACTCGCGTTATCAGCTACTGCACCTTCACCTGAAAAGGCACGACCAAGACCTGAGGCAGAATGCTCAGCAACTTGGAAACCAGCCGCAAGTGAGTTACATGCAAATAGTACTGAAAGTGAAACGAGAGAGCGTTGTATTGTTTTCATCCTTGACCCTCCTAGGGCATCGAATTTCGTTATTATGGTTTGAAAACACACTGAGCATTTTTGGTGTTGAAGCTCTAATGTAAATGACATGTTAAATTCATGTTTTATATAAAGTCAAAGAAAGAGTTGTTATTTTGTGAGGTTATGTTTTAAAGGGGCGGCACTTTAACATCGATAATATAAGTATAATCAATAATTTATTCGTGGTTGGAGGTGTGACCAGAGTGTTTATGCATCGTTGCGGTATAAATAGTGTTCAATAGCTCAATATGTAACAACTTTGTTTCTGTTTACCACCATTCGCTAAATCGGCATAATATCGACACTCGTTAGAAGTCATTAAATTGGAATTTTAAGTTTGGAATTACTCGCGATAGAGTTTCTTGGAAAACCGCTTCGTTTAGAAGGATCAATGGCAGGGTGGCAACAGTTGTATTGGGATAACACTTTGGTATCTCAATTAGATGCGACCACAGACCAAGAAGACGCCCGAAAACACGAATTTACACTACGCGCTGGCGAAGAAACGTTGCAGTGTCACGTTGAATCGACCGTTCAATGGCAACCGTTTGAGATGACGTATAAAGCGTCGGTGAATGGGCAAACCATTACCGAAGGCAATCGAAACACCAAAGATATTGAACAACAAACTCCTGTTGTCGCTCCTAAACCAGAGAAGCGTTTTAGCTTAATTGGGTTGGTGTCGCTTGGTATGAAAGCGCTTAAAAGCGCCAAGCTAATCAAGGTGGTACTTGCCTCTGCGAGTTTAGCGGCCTATTCATGGTTGTTTTCAATTCAGTTCGCTTTGGCCTTAATCGCCTGTTTAATGTTCCATGAGTACGGTCATATTAGAGCGATGAAATACTTCGGCATGAAAACCAAAGGGATCTATTTGATACCATTTCTTGGTGGCTTGGCGTTATCCGATGAAAAGATTAATACGCGTTGGCAAGATGTGGTTATCTCAATCATGGGGCCATTGTTCGGCCTGATATTGTCGTTAGTATTTATGGTGCTGTATTGGGCGACTGGCGAAATGTTCTTTGCCGGCCTTGCAGTATTTAATGCTCTATTAAACCTGTTCAATCTATTGCCGATTTTGCCTCTCGATGGCGGACATGTTCTTAAAAGTATCAGTTTCTCGATGAACAGTGTGCTTGGCATTGTACTTTGTGTCGCGGCTGCCGTTGCTGGTGTGGTATTGAGTTATCAGTTGAATTTAACCCTGTTTGGTTTCTTATTGATCATGGGCAGTGTTGAAATACTGTTTGAATGGAAAGGACGTCATCACAGTCACTTGTTACCGTTAGACAAATACGGGCAAGTCGTGTCGTTCGTTTGGTATGTAGGTTTAGTGAGCAGTTTGATTGGTGTTATCTGGTATTTTGCATCTACTGGTGATCAGCTATTAAGCCTACCATTACAAATTCTTGGTACTTAACGAGTGAGTTTCTGTTGTTGGAATTATCCAGCTGCTTAGTGCACTTGAACTGTTAGCAAGCAAGAAACTGAAAATGCCCTAACCAATATGGATAGGGCATTTTGTATTTACACCAGCTAGGCGATTCTTACTTAGATTACGCTTTGCAATTTGGTCTTGGTGAACCTGATTGAGGAAGCGTTTTTATCGTTGCTTGTAGATCTTTGATACGCGTACTGTGGGAAGGGTGCGTAGAAAGCAACTCTGGCGGTTGATTACCCCCTGATGCTTTCGACATGTTTTGCCACAAGTTGACACTTTGGTTTGGATCGAAACCTGCTTGAGCCATATACTCTAAACCAACAACATCGGCTTCAGACTCTTGAGTTCGCCCATACGGTAGAATAACGCCATATTGAACGCCTAACCCTAACGCGGCCATCGTCATACCTTGATACTGTTTGTATTCTGATGCGCCTAACGCGACGTTAGTAATAGACAAGCCAGTATTAGCGATTTGAGACTGAGACAGGCGCTCATTACTGTGGTCTGCAAGAACGTGTGCCACTTCGTGACCGATAACCGTCGCGAGTTGGTCTTGATTGACTGCGACCTTGAGTAAGCCCGTGTATACACCGATTTTTCCGCCAGGCAGGGCGAATGCATTCACTTGGTCACTATCAAACACAACAACTTCCCATTCACTAAAACCTTGTTTAGGAATATATTGAGTGATGCTGTTCGCTACGCACTGAACATAAGCGTTAGTTTTGGCATCTTTGCTGATGGGTTGTTCTTTTTTCATTTGTTCAAAAGACTGCGCTCCAAGCTGAGACATGTCTTTATCTGAAAAAAGCAGCAATTGGTTTCTGCCTGTCGGAGAAGCGCTACACGCGGTTAGGCCTGCTAGTGTGAGAAGCGAGGCAAACTTCATCCATGACGTCATACAATATCCTCTGTGTATTCGGTTTTTATGCATGTTAACATCAACTTGCGTAATAGCTAAGGGCTGTAAGATAACTAACAGCGGTAATATAGAAAAAAGCTATGCACGCGATAACAAGATCAATAATTAAGGAACCTATATGAGTATTTGGAAAAAGCCCGTTGACCTAGATACCTTCAACGCGACCTCAAAAAATACCTTAATTGAACACCTCAACATTGTTTACACCGAAGTAAATGACAATTCTTTGGTAGCAACCATGCCGGTTTGTCACTTTACGCACCAACCACTGGGTATGCTTCATGGCGGCGCATCGGTTGTGCTAGCAGAAACGCTTGGCTCATTGGCTGCAAACTTCTGCGTACCAGAAGGCTATTATTGCGTTGGGCTCGATATCAATGCGAACCACGTAAGGTCAATGCGTGAAGGGCATGTCATTGGTACTGCTGAGCCTATTCACTTGGGCGTCTCTACTCAAGTATGGCAGATCAATATCACTGATGATCGTCAACGCTTAGTTTGTACCAGCCGTTTAACCATTGCCGTTAAGAAACATAAGCGATAACAGACTAGGCAGTCGTACGCTGGTTTTGTCTTTAGAAGAAGTAATCAGTACTTAGAACAAGCAATCAGTATTTAAAGAAGTAACCCGAGAAGCCCATGGTCATAACGTTTAAAAGTGGAAAAGTCATCGCAACCGCACATGAATTGGTTGTTCGTTTAGATGGTGAGCATAGAGTCACGCTGCAAGCCCAAGTTGATGCAATTCAATTGATCGGAAAAGGGGCAAATGTCATTTCAGCTAACGGTTCTGAGTGTAAATGGTCGATAAAACTAGACGATGAACAGCAGCTCCGTGAAATCGCTAATGAAATTGGCTGCGATGTAATATAATCCTTTACGGTAAAAGCACTTAACCCTTAAGACTGAATAACATCTTAGGGTGTCGTACTCATAATTCACAATAAAATTGTGTCAGTAATATTGATTTTACGCCATAAAATAGGGAAACTGAATTCAATGTCCTTTGAATAAGTTTTCCTCTTTATGAGCAGCCCAAGACTTCGCGTTCAATTTGAAACCCTGTTTGAATACTTCGATGGTAAAGATTCTGATGTTCAACTCGACGACATCACGGATGTGCTCTGTTGTACCCGTCGTAATGCTCGAATGGTTCTCAACAAGCTTGAAGAAGAAGGGTGGGTAGAATGGTTACCTGCAGCAGGTCGAGGAAAGTTATCTCAACTTATCTTTAAACAGAATCGTTGTGATGTCAGCGAGAACTTAGCAAGACGCTACTTGCAGGAAGGAAAAATTGGACAGGCGCTGTCAGTGCTTGATCACAATGCTGCCAAACTCACGCAAGTTATTCAAAACTACTTGGGCGTACAGTATCAAGAAGGCGAACAAGTTATTCGTTTGCCTTATTACCGGCCGCTTTCAATGCTTAACCCAACCAAATCGATGCGTCGTTCAGAGCAACATATCGCTTGTCAGGTATTCAGTGGGTTGACTCGTCTAGATGAGAATGACCAACTTCAACCCGATCTTGCTCATTCATGGCAAAAAATCAGCGATTACCAATGGCGATTCTTCTTGAGACCCGGTGTTCGTTTCCATAACGGGGAACCTCTGTTAACCAATCATGTTGTGGATACACTGCTTGCACTCGAACCTCTCAACATGTTTTCGCATATCAAAGATGTCTCTTCACCTGCAAATTGTGTAGTAGATGTTTTTCTCACACGTCCAGACAAGTATTTTCCCCTCGCACTAACGGAATCGGTCGCTAAAGTCACATTACCGATCACTTTACGTGGTGAAGACTACGATATTCGACCGATTGGAACGGGACCTTATCGCATTGAAAAGAACGACGAGAAACAACTCGTGTTAACCGCTTTCAATGGGTACTTTGGTTTCAGACCGTTAATTGATCGCGTTGAAGTTTGGGTGGTGGATGAGGCTTATTCTTCAATGGTTTACCCAAGCCTATCTAAGCCTGTTATGGCCGACCGTGGCGATAGCGATGAAGTAGAACTCGATCCTGGTTGCACGTATTTACTGCTCAATAGAAAGAAGGGTATTGCACAAGATCCCGCATGGGCACAGTTTTTATCTAACGCGTTGAATGCGGCGGATCTGTTTGTTCATATTCCAAAAGAGACCGTTATCGATTTGGGCGTGTTACACGCTTATGGGATAAAACCCGGTTGGTATGACATAAAGTTGAAGGTGCCAGTTTGTCCACCAGAAAATTCCAAACCAACGATAAGATTGGCTTATCAATGCCAACATCCAATGTTTCCAACGCTTGCCAAGGCGATTGTCACGATGCTGAAGCAATACAACGTCGATGTTGATCTTTACGGTTACGAAACCGATCCTCCACACGCTGATGATGTCGATATTTGGATTAACCCTATGGGTATCGCTAATAACAGAGACGACGCCTTGGCTGGCTGGTTAATGGACTACAGTTTTCTTGATGAATCTAGCCCGGCAGAGGACTTCGACCAATGGTGTCACATGATTGACCGTTGGCGTTCTGGTGAATTCGAGCAATTCCCAGCACGACAGTTAGGTAAACAACTGGTCCAAAGCAATCAATTGATCCCGATGTTCCATTGCTGGTTAGGCGTTAATAAAGATCAATGTGGTACGTTGCAAAACGCGAAATGTAATGCATTAGGTTGGTTCGACTTTAGCCAAGTTTGGGTGAAGCCTGACGTTGATTGAAATCCAAGAAAACTCAGTTAGGACCAAATAACTCATTTAGGAAAAAACGATGCAAACTCTGATGGTTACATTTATTACGCTGGTGGCATTTGCTGCTAATTCAGTTTTGTGTCGCTGGGCCTTAATGGATCAAACGATTGATCCTTTGAGCTTTTCGATCGTTCGCATCTTATCTGGTGCGCTTACGCTTCTGATTTTATTAACGTTATCTTCCCAATCTAAGTCTAAACGTGAGTTAACAAACAACACATCGGCATATGCAAAACTCAAATCACAGTTTCAATTAACATCAATACTGTCACTGCTCGTGTATATGTTTGGTTTCTCGTTTGCTTACTTAGAGCTTGGCGCAGGTCTTGGTGCGCTGGTGTTGTTTGTCGCAGTGCAATTTACGATGATTGCCGCGCACTTGCTTTCTGGCAACAGAATGTCACTCATTGAGTGGGGCGGGTGTTTGTTATCTGTGGCAGGGCTTGTTTACTTGTTAATGCCAACGGAATCGACTCAAGTACCCGACTTAGTTTCTATTATCTTGATGTCTCTGGCCGGAATTGGGTGGGGCATTTACACATTGGCAGGAAAGAAATCGTCAAACGCACTGCAATCGACCACCGCTAACTTTGGATTCAGCTCGCTAGTTATCCTTGTGGCATTGAGCTTATTAGTTTTTATACCTAATGCGTTAACGAGAGTGTCTATCACTGAACAAGGTTTGATTTACGCGGTTATATCGGGCTCTGTGGCTTCCGGTGTGGGTTATAGTTTGTGGTATTACGTGGTGAAAAAGCTGAATACAGTGGTGGCGTCTATTGCACAGCTTTCTGTTCCAGTCATCGCGACACTTGGTGGTGTATTACTGTTATCTGAACCTGTCACCATGCAATTTATAGTCTCATCAACCGTTATACTTCTAGGGATAAGCTTGGTTCTTGTCGCCCCTAAACTTAAGAAATAAAGAGTTCAATCATTAACTTCTATGGCTAAACCAAACAAGAAACAACCGACCAAGACGGTTCAGATTTTCTGTGCCAAATGTAAAACGCAGCTTTTTAAGTATCGGAAAGGTGGCAAAGGTGCACTCGTGAAATGTTTTAAGGAGCGTATCGTTGAAGATTTCACGACAAAACCATGTGTGTGCCCTGAATGCGGGATTGAATTTGCGCGAGACACTTTGGTTCGAGGTACGCCAGCCTACAAGTTTGTTGGTGGCAAGGTAACGATGAAATAACCCGTCACGGTGAAACTAAAAATGCCACAGCACGGTTTGTGTGTGGCATTTCAACGTTGCTTTTGATACTCAGAGTAAAGAATTGAGCTCAGTAAGCTCTGACACGCCATTGAAGCTTAAGAAGTAATAGCGAGACAATTGCGCCCGTGGTGTCACACAGCATATCTTTCTGTGCATCCCAAATATCACCTTGTGAGCCAAGGAACGCGATACCTTCATCACCACCTGCAATCTCCGCGTACCACCACTCGATAATTTCATAACCTGCAGCCACACTCATGATCGCAAATAGCGCAAAGAAACATGCCAGCACCGGTTGAGCCAGTTTTTTACGAATCAAGTACTCAGCGAGTGGGTAAGCATAAAGGCCAATTGAGAAATGCGCGACACGATCAAAGTTATTACGCTCAGAACCTATCATGTTGTTGAACCAATCAAATGGCACTTCTGCGAAGGTATATTTCGCGCCTATCGTATGCAAAATTAGCCAGATAAACATTAAAACGTAAGCTGTCTTAGTGAAGGTGAGCTTTGTTGATAACCACCAGATTCCCACCAATATCGCAAGCGCTGGGACAATTTCGGCAATCCATACCGCTCTTGAAGAGGGAGCAAACGCTGAAAATAGAAACACAATCAGATACAGCGTCGTCAATGACAGTAATGGTCTATTTTGAGCAAGTGGCGTAATTGTCATCATCAGATCCTGTATTAGTTTCATGTATAGTTACACAATAATGAACAGTGTTCAATTGTGCTCTAATCACCATATTTGTTGAAAACCGGCGTTATCGCCCAGTATCTAGACAAACGGTTGCGAGAGTTTCACAAAAGTTTGATTTACAACAAAGCGATCCTTAAAATCGCTCTATTACTACATAACAAGAAAGAAAGTCATGAAACTGGAAACTGTCGATTACCTTGCTGACGACGCAGCAGAACAATTTGTTCGCTCTCTACGTGAAACTGGTTTTGGTGTTCTTAAGAACCACCCAATCCCGAAAGAGCTTGTTGAGTCAATTTACGAAAACTGGTACCAATTCTTCATCTCTGAAGAAAAAGAGAACTTCCACTTTAATGTTGAAACACAAGATGGATATTTTCCACCTTCAGTGTCTGAAGTTGCTAAGGGCCACACTGTAAAAGACATCAAAGAGTACTTTCACGTATACCCATGGGGTCAAATCCCTGAGCAGCTGAAAGAACAGATTCTAGATTACTACCAACGTGCGAATGCTTTTGCTCAAGAGCTGCTAGGTTGGGTTGAAGCTCATGCTCCTAAAGAAGTACAAGAGAAATTCTCTATTGCGTTATCAGAAATGATCAACGGCAGTGAACAGACTCTGCTTCGTGTTCTTCACTACCCACCAATGCAAGGTGATGAAGAGCCAGGTGCAATCCGCGCTGCGGCACACGAAGACATCAACTTACTGACGGTTCTTCCTGCTGCAAGCGAGCCGGGCCTTCAAGTTAAAGCTCAAAATGACGAGTGGCTAGATGTTCCATGTGACTTCGGTAACATGATCATCAACATCGGTGACATGCTTCAAGAAGCATCTGGTGGTTACTTCCCATCGACAACTCACCGTGTAATCAACCCATCAGGTGAACGCCAAGAGAAGTCTCGTATCTCTTTGCCTCTATTCCTTCACCCGAAACCAGAAGTAGTGCTATCTGAAAAGTACACAGCAAACGAATACCTAATGGAACGTCTAAGAGAGCTTGGCGTTATCTAGTCAGTTCAATGCTTCGTCCCTAAAATTGGGATAGATGTGAAAGGTCAGCTAAGTCGCTGACCTTTTTTGTATCCGTACCAAAGAATTGCGGCTTTATTACTAGGGCGTGTTGATCTTTCGAGCTGATTTTTGCAGCGAGTTGCTGGGTATTTATACAAGGCAGAGGCATCGATGTGTAGCTAGCCTACATGAGAAGCCGATAACGTAGTAGAAATGACCAGCAAACGCTGCCCGAAGGGTTCGGCTAAAAGCGTTTTACTCTTTGTTGAGGGAGATTTGCTTAGAATGACTAGGCTACTTCTCCCTCGCCGCGATTAAAACGCTTTTATCTCGAACAAAATTTAACCGCGAAAGGTCAACACGCCCTAATGGTTGTATTGAACGAAATGGTACTCAGTTTTGACGATAAAAGGTGCCTTTAAGCCAAACGTTAGAAAGTTGTTTGTCCTTAAGCTCGACAAATCTTAGAAAATCGCTTTCAATTAAAGAAGATACGCAACGGATGCGAAACAGGTTACTTATAGTATCCACAGTTCTAGAAATCCATTAATTCAGAGAAGCTAACTGAGTCAACTATGTCGAATTATCAAGATGTGAGAGCAAACTTTCATTGCCATATGGAAAACCCATTGCTTTGGCCGATAATGGAAGTGCTTAAGCAAAAGCCAAGCGGATGGAAAGTACACACATTGGCAGCTCATCTGAACGATCTTGGGTTTGTGCCAGTGTTGGATGCTGTGCCTGAGAAAGAGTTGTTTAAAAAGAACTTCCTTATCATGAATGCGCTTTATCAGCTTCAAGAAACCTTACACCCAGATGGTTGGCTCCAAGTCCAAGCGATGGACATCGAATTGATGAATGGTCGTTATCACGGAAGCAGTCACAGCATCGATCATCAAGACCCACTTCGAGAATACTACATTAATTGGGTTAACTATGAAGCGGATGAAGGTGAAGTCAAAAGGCTGTTGAACGAATTTTGGACTCGGTATAGAAAGTATGTGGGTGGTGATGAACTCGATATGGATCGAAGTCGAGCATTGAACCTGTTTGAGTTACCTTTAGACGCGACACACCATGAAATTAGAAAACGTTGGCGACAACTGGCATTGAGATGGCATCCGGACAGAGACGAAGGCAACACCGCAAAATTTCAGACGCTCTGTGAAGCATGGCATGTATTAAGAAGCTCATAATCGACAGGCATTTTTAGCTGTCTAATTGCTTAGAACCCTAAAACAGAAAGCCCCACATTGTGAGTGACACAAGTGGGGCTTTGTCGTTATTACGTTATGTTTTGGGTAACTACGTTATGTGCTGTAGCGACTTAAGTTATTGGTGTTAGGAGTGATCTTTGCTCTCGCCACTTTTATGTTCAAAGGCATAGTCGAGTACTTTACGGATATAAGGCGCACCGACTTTTGAACCGCCGTTACCGTGTTCAATGACCACAGTTGCGACATATTCAGGGTGTTCATACGGTGCGAAAGCCGTGTAAAGCGCGTGGTCAAGTAAATGCCTAGCGAGTTTCTTCGAGTTGTAGACCTGATCTTTCGCAAGATCAAAGACTTGTGCAGTTCCTGATTTTCCGCCGCTCGTATAGTCAGTTCCCTTAAATGCACGTCTGCCGCTGCCTCTACTTCCGTGGTTCACGAGTCGCATCGCGTTGATTGGTACATCCCAAATTCTATCCGGCACTTCGGTGATTGAGGGCATTGGCTCCGGTTCGACAAGTTGTTGTGTACTGAAATCTTCACCATGATCTAAGGTGGCTCTTAAGATATGAGGTGGCATCACCTTACCATGATTAACCAATACTGACGTTGCTTTAGCAAGTTGCATAGGTGTCGATGTCCAATAACCTTGGCCAATACCAATCGGAACTGTGTCACCCTGATACCAAGGGGTGCGATAACGCATCATCTTCCATTCTCGAGTCGGCATGTTGGCGGTACTTTCTTCATAGATATCAATGCCTGTCGGTTCACCAAATCCAAATCGGTTCATCCAACTTGAAATTCGGTCAATACCCAAATCGAAAGCGGTTTGATAGAAGAATGAATCTACCGACTCTTCAATGGCTTGAGTGACATCGACAGGTCCGTGACCCCAACGTTTCCAGTCACGCCACGATTTAGAGTTTCGTTTAGATCCAGGAATTCTCCAAACGCCATGGTCGTTACGGATGGTATCTTCAGAGATGACATGTTCTTGCAGTCCTGCCACAGCCATAAATGGTTTAACGGTTGAGGCAGGAGGATAAACGCCTAGAGTGGTGCGGTTAACCAACGGGTGAGCCGGATCATTCAATAAACGTTGGTAGTTCTTACTCGAAATGCCGTCGACAAATAGGTTAGGGTCGTAACTCGGGCTTGATGCCATCGCCAACACGCTGTTGTCTTTCGGATCGAGAATAACCGCGCTTCCAGTTCGGTGATCAAGTTGCTCAAAGACGTATTTTTGCAGCTCAAGGTCAATATTTAACACGATATCTTTACCAGCTACTGGCGGCACGTACTCAATGGTTCGGACTATTCGCCCACGGCTGTTTACTTCGACTTCTTGATAACCTTTGGTGCCGTGCAGAATATCTTCGTAATAACGTTCAACACCCAGTTTTCCTATGATTGTTGTAGCTTGATAATTCGCTTCTATCCCTTGTTCTTCAAGCTTTCTGAGATCGCTATCATTGATGTGCGCCACGTAACCAAGAACATGGGTAAGCACCTCACCATTCGGGTAAAAACGCTTTAAGCTGGTATCGATAGATAAGCCGGGGAACTGGTACTGGTGCACGGAGAACTTGGCGATCTCTTCCTCCGTTAAGTTCTCTAGAATAGTCACAGATTTAAAACGGCGGGTGTTGTGATAGCGTTTTTTGAAACGAGCGATCTGCTCTGCATCACGGGGGACATATTTGTCTAGCTTGGTGAGCATTGCATCGACATCATCGGTTTGCTCAGGAATCATGGTTAGATCAAAGACAAGCTTGTTCTCTGCAAGCAACACGCCGTTACGGTCGTAAATAAGTCCACGAGTAGGGGCGATAGGTAATACTTTGATTCTGTTGCCATCGGCACGAGTTTGATAGCTTTTAAAATTTTCAACTTGAAGTCGGTATAGATTGCCGACTAAGACAAGAGTGAACATCAAGATCCCACAAAACGCGACGATTACGCGGTTTTTGAATAGGTTCACTTCGATTTTATGGTCACGCATCTTAACGCGTTTATGAATCATTGAAGCCTCAAGGGTCTGTTACATTTGGTTACACTTGTCGAATCGGGACTTTATCTGAATATCACTAGGGTTTTGTAAAAGCTGTGTCATGTTTTGAGGGATCGACAGCATTAGATGGCGGTAAACAGTGCCTTTAATTTTCTCATTACAAAAGATGATAAGTAATTGATGTAAAGATTGGTTTTATGAATTTATAAAGTTCAAGAGTTTTGACGACACTAGAGGTTAGGTCAAAAGAGGTTAGATAAATTTACGGCCCTCAGAATGAGAGCCGTAGAAGGTTAATTTGCTTATTTAGTGGCTTAGAAGCTTTAGTAAATTAGAAGATTAAAACTTCAAAAACCTAGAAGCACAATAAATCCGATATTTAACGAAATCAGTTCGAAGGCTTGAACTGAGATTTACGCATACGGTTCAGAGCAGCCATCACATCTAACGTTCTTGGTTTCGCTAGGTCACCGTAGTTAGGCATGTTAGCGTGCCATTCGTTTTCTAAAATAGCGTTAAACTCTTTAGCAGGGTTGTTTGACCAACCTGGAGTTTGTGCGAATTGGAACCAAGCCCAACCGATCGCATTCACTTCAGACGGTGATTCTAATTGCTCAAGCGCAGAAAGGTCTGCAAACTCTTTACCAAAACGCAGTGACTCTTTGCCTTTAGCATTAACACGGAATTTACCGTCAGTCAGAATGTTCATCAGTGAAGCACGGTTCAATGAACGCGGTACAAACGTTTCTAAAGCAGTTTCACATTCGTTAGTACGCTGAGTAGGGTGCTGAGCAATCACGTCTTTTGCTTTTTCAGTCACATCTACCGCTTGGTAGTCGTGCATTTGAATCACAGTGTTCGCGACATCTAGGTAATCACCAGAGCCACCCATTACAACAATGGTAGAGATATCCATCTCTTCACGAAGCTGACCAATGCGGTCGACAAGTGGTGTGATTGGCTCATCACCTTTTGACACTAGCGCTTGCATACGCTCGTCACGAATCATGAAGTTAGTCGCTGACGTATCTTCATCGATAAGTAGAGTTTGAACGCCGGCTTCAATCGATTCTTGTAACCAAGCCGCTTGAGACGTAGAACCTGACGCATCTTGTGTGCTGAAGTCAGATGTGTCTTTCTGCATTGGTAAATGGTTGATGTAGTTTGACAGGTTCAAGCTGTGCACACATCGACCATCTTCAGCGCGGATCTTCATCGTATCAATCGCAGTTACAATGCCTTCGCGACCGTCACCAGGAATATGGTTGTAGATAGAACGTTCAACGGCGTTCAACAGTGTCGATTTACCATGGAAACCACCACCAACGATCAGCGTAATGCCTTTTGGAATGCCTAGGCCGGTCACGTCACCTTGGTTTGGAGTATTTAACGTAACACTCAATGATTCTGGAGCCGCGAAAGGTACCGCGTCTTTCATTGGAAGGTCGCAGTTACCCGCGATACGAGGTAACACACTGCCGTTTGCAACGAAAGCGGCTAGGTTGTTTTCATCCAATTGAGCACGCAGCGCTTCTTGGTCTTCAACGGCTTCACAATGTTTGATCATTGCATCGATGTTTAACTCACGCTCAAGCGTCGCGCGACGAATAAACTTCGGTAAGTAGAAAGTGATGATGTTGTTCGCTTTCTTAGCAAGAATGCTACGACCATCAGCTGGTAAATTAATACGGAAACGAATTTCGATGCCGTGGTCTGTGAATACAACAGCTGTGTTGTCTAATACGGTTTGACCCGTCAGCGCGATAGAAACGGTCGACTCTTGTTTCGCGAACTCAGAGAAGCTACGTGCGATAAAGTCACGAGCGGCTACTTGGTATTCGTAAGATTTTTCTTTCAGCCAATCTAACCCGGTCAAAGACCACGCGCGCGTTGCACGAAAACGAGAAGCTGACGCGTATGGGTCACCTTGGATGTGGTCGATGTGTAATTCAAAATCAGCAAAGTCGTATTGACCTTTAATTTGTTGATATGCACGGTAGTTTTGTTTTTCGAGCTTTTTAAGCTTTGCAGTCAACTGATCCATAACGAGGAATGCCTATATAAGGGGAAAGATAAAAACAGAAAGGCGGCGATTATAAAAATCACCACCTTTAGAGTAAAGAGAAAGTAGGCCTAAATCCAAAACTAACTGCTCTTTTTCGCTTTAAGCGTAACGAGTTGTCCCCAAATAGTTTTGATTGATTAAGCTGTGTTCGAATTCTTGGCTCGGCATTGGTCTTCCGTAAAGGTAACCTTGGCCCACATCGCAGCCTTCGTTAATAATAAATTGCTCCTGAACCTCCGTTTCTATGCCTTCAATCGTCACTTTTAAGTCGAGCTTTTTGGCAATTTGGACAATAGAACGAACAATTTCCGAGTCTTCGTGTGAGTTGAGCATTTGGTCGATAAAGCTCTTATCAATCTTAATGGTGTCGAATGGGAACTTCTTCAGATAACTGAAGGAGGCGTAGCCCGTACCGAAGTCATCTAGTGACAATGTAACGCCAATATCGTGCAAAGATCCCAAGGTATTCTTGGCAACCACTTCATCTGCTATCAGTCCACTCTCCGTAACTTCAAGTTCTAAGAAACGAGGCTCTAAATGATAGGTTTCGAGTAGGTGAACCACTTGTTCCGCAAAGTGTACGTTCTTGAGTTGAATTGCAGACACATTCACAGCCATCTTGAAATCTTCAACGTATTCGGACCACTCTTTGGCTTTTTCAATCGCAACGCGTAAAACAAAGCTGCCCACTTCGAAAATCAAACCGTTTTGTTCAGCCATGTGGATCAGGGTTTCGTTAGAGATATCACCCAAAACAGGATGTCGCCAACGAAGCAAAGCTTCAGCACCGACCCAGCGATGCGTCAACGGGCTAACTTTGGGTTGAAAGTAGAGCATAAGGTCATCATTACGAACGGCTTGAAGCAAATAGCCTTCGATCTTATTAATGTGAGTTTGTTCTTCGGTATGGGATTGAGAGTAGTAAGCGAACTTTTGTCCTGAATCTTTGCAGGCTAACATCGCTTCAGAAGATTTCTGCAGAATGCTTTCCGCGTCATCTTCGTCGTTCGTAATTGCAATCCCAATAAACGCGTGCAAATGCACTTTGTCACTTTCGATGTCGAATTCTGAATGACCAACTTTAACGAGCGTCTGGCAAAGTTCTTCAAGGCGATGGTGTAAATCTTTAACGCTAAACGCCAATACGAGGTCAACCGAAGTAGGGCGTGCAGTTAATACATCGATATCAGAAATACAGTCGATGCGTTTTCGGTATTCAACAAGCACTTGGTCTAACGCGTTATAGCCGTAGCGTGCTTGTATGCGTCTACCGTTGGTAAAACCAATATGAACGACTGCAAATGAGCTGTCTGTCAGCCTTCTCTGTGACAGTAGCTTGTGGTTTAAGCGAGATTCAAATGCGTTTCGGTTTAAAAAGCCGGTGCCGAGGTCGTGATTCTTTTGGAAGTTTATTTTTTGTTCAGCCGCTCTTCGCTTATCGATCTCTTGGTTTAAAGAATAATTGAGGCTCGCGAGATCTTTAGTGCGAGTGTAAACCCGGTTCTTTAAGTCACGATTCATTTGGGTGAGCTTAGCGTGCTGAAACAAGGTTTTAAGCTGGGATTCTATCGAGGTACGAAAGCTTTCTAATAGCTTGATATAGGTAGATGTGTAGTGGTTCTCTTTCGAGTCCAAGATACAAATAGTACCGAACAATTCGCCGTTAGGCCAAAACAGCGGAATGCCACAATAAGAGATTAAGCCGAGTTTGATGTCTGGGTTGTTGTCCCACTTAGGATCGGCAAGCGCGTTAGGCACAAGAAGCTGTCGTTGAGTTTCCATCACTGTTTCGCAGTACAGCCCATTCCCCAGCGTTTCAGAATCACCTTTGTTGTATGGGTTGTTCTCGCTACGACTGGTTGAAAAAACTTCAATGTAATTGGCGTGAACACGCATGATTAGTGCTGCGGGCACTTGAGTAATTTGAGCTAAGAGGTCGACAATATTCTGCCAACCGTGCTCCATATCGTCTGGGATATCTAAATCGAGAGTTTTTATTTTCTTCATATGACTCCGAGTCAATTATGCTAAATGCATCAACACATCCTGTGTTAATTATGATGAACCAAAGAAAACTGTGAATCTTACGTTAACTAAGTATAAGAAATGTTGCACGAAAAAACCTCCGCAATTATGCAGAGGTTTTCAAATGTGAATCCGGGTCTCAGTAATGAGATAATTTTAGATTAAGGCTTTAACTTTATAAAATCTTCTGTATTAAGTTTCTGGCTATAATCTACCGATGGTTGAGCAAACCCATTTAATTGTAGAAATTCTTCTTTAAACCCTTGGTAATCCCCTAAGGTTTGGAAGTTATTTTCGTCCATCTTTTCTAGCAGTTCAGTTACGTGCGCTTGGGTTTCTGGGTCTAATTCCCAATCATCCATACGGATCAATCGCTCACCATCAAGTGGTACTTTGGATTGACCATAAAGTTTACTGCCAAACAGACGCTGCATTTGTTGGATACAACCTTCGTGGGTCTCTTTCTCTTTCATCACCTTATACAAAGCAAGTAAGTAAGGGCTTAATCCAGGGATGAAAACGCTCGCTTTAGTGACTAGGGCTTTACATACCGCCGCGTAAGCGTTGCCATCAAAGTTAGCTAACTCTAGATTAAGAGCGTGGCTGGTTTGGTGAAGGTCGATCTTAGCGCGTCCTAAAGTACCGTCTAAGTAGATAGGGTGCGTCACTTCAGGGCCAACATAGGAGAAGGCGATCGTCTTACAACCCGGAGCAATAGACTCAGCGTTGATCAGTTCGTCTATCCAGTTTTCCCAATCTTCACCACCCATCACTTTGAGTGTACTTTCAGCTTCTTCTTCTGTTGCAGCGTCGAGCGTGTTGGTCACCCAGTCGTCGTGCTCAAGGGAAATCGTCGCGCCAGTAACGCTTTCGCCAATCGGTTTAATAGCTGAGCGCCAAAATTCATCGGAGTCTGGTTTTGGTCTCACACCTGCGGCTAAGCTGTAAATGATGAGATCGACTTCACCTTCGAAGTAGGTTTCAATGGCTTCGACAACTTGTGAGCGTGTTTCTTGCGAAAATGCGTCGCCAACGATGTTGATAGCAGTGCGTTGCTCTCGTTCGGCTTCTTTTTTGAAGTAGATGTTGTTGTACCAACCAGCACTACCTAGGGATTTTTCGTTTGGACCGCGCTCGAATGAGACGCCGATAGTGTCAGCTTTTGCGCCGCCAAAGGTAAGGGCAATACGAGCGGCAAGGCCAAAGCCTGAGGAAGCGCCGATAATCAGTACTCGTTTAGGGCCATCTTTGATTTGCGGCGCACTCTTAACAAACTTGATTTGTTGCTTTACGGCTTCTTGACAGCCAACAGGGTGAGCGCTTTTGGCTACCACACCCTTGATAACAGGTTCGATCAGCATAAATAACCTTACAGTTAACGGTGATATGCACTCAGGCTAACGTAAAGCTGTGTAAAATTTATTGAGCTAGACCATTAAAACTTAAAGATACTGATATAATTCTTCGGCGACGAATTCAGCAATCCAAGGTTGAGCTTCTGGATTTGGATGCAGTCCATCGTTCATCATCCACTCAGGTTTGAGGATGATATGCTCTAGGAAAAACGGCAAAAGTGGCACGTTTTGTTGATCAGCAAGCGCTGCAAAAACGTATTCAAACTGCTGGTTGTAACGCTTTCCGTAATTTGGTGGGATTTTAATCTGCATCATTATAGGTTTGGCGCCCGCAGCTTTTATCTGCTCAATGATCTGCTCAAGATTTGCAGACATCAGCTTAGGTGGGAAACCACGAAGTCCATCATTCGCACCAAGTTCGATAAGAACGGTGTCTGGAGCATGTTCTTCAAGCAATTGTGGTAGGCGGGCTAAACCATTGCCCGTTGTATCACCAGAAATACTCCCGTTAACCACGGTTACCGTTTTGTCATGCTTTGCTAACGCGTCTGGTAACAGGCTTGGCCAACTCTGTTTGATGTCCATGTTGTAACCAGCACTCAGGCTATCACCAAGGACCAGTAACTTAGAATCTAAGCGGGTGTCTTGAGCCAAAGAAGCGGTTGAAAATAAAATAAAGAATAAAAAGGAAATTAGTCGAGTCATGCATACATCCATCATTAAAGCAGAAGCTGTTTCGAAGACAGTGTCTACTAATCAAGAACATTTAACAATCCTAGAGCACGTCGATATCGATATTCGTGAAGGCGAAACTGTCGCGATTGTCGGCACGTCTGGCGCGGGTAAATCGACCTTAATGACGCTGCTTGCTGGTCTTGATGTACCAACGAAAGGCGAAATCAGTTTATTAGGACAGCCACTTTCACAGCTTGATGACGAGGCAAGAGCGAAGATCCGCAGTGAATCGGTAGGGTTTGTATTTCAAAGCTTCTTGTTAATTCCAAGTCTTTCAGCGCTACAAAATGTCACGTTACCTTGTTTGTTAAAGGGAGAAGACGAAGACATCGAACGCGCGACTGCTCTGCTTGAATCAGTAGGCTTGAAAGACAGGCTTGATCACTTACCGTCGCAGCTATCTGGTGGTGAACAACAAAGGGTCGCGTTGGCGCGCGCATTTATGATTAAGCCAAAAATTCTTTTTGCCGATGAACCCTCAGGCAACCTAGACCAACAAACGGCAGCCAAAATTGTTGAGTTGTTGTTTGAATTGAACTCATCCCACGGCACAACTTTAGTTTTGGTGACACACGATCCTAAGCTTGCACAACGTTGCCAAAGAACACTCAAGATGCATGTCGGTCAGATAGAGGAAGTCTAAATTGAATTCATCAAACGGACTGAATAAACGCCTGTTTTCATGGAGTATCGAAGAGATTCGACACGGCCAGTTGTGGCCAGTTTCAATCGCTTTAACGCTTATTATTGCTTGTGTATTTGCATTGTCGGCGTTGGCCGAACGTATGGAGCAGGTAATTGTTAAACAGGGCAAAGATGCGCTTACTGCTGATAGCGTGTTTATCTCAGCAAACCCAATTCCGCAATCCTTGTTAGACCTCACTCAAGTTGAACAATTAGAAAGATCTCAGTTGACTCGTTTTTCAACCATGGCATTCAGTGATAACTCAATGCAGTTAGTGACGGTAAAAGCAGTTGAAAGTAATTACCCATTACGCGGTGAAATGATCTTAGAGGGCGCTGATAAAGCATCAAGTAACCATGTTGAGCCGGGTGAACTTTGGCTAGACGAGCGTATATTTGCACAGTTAGAGGTTGAAATTGGTGACAATGTCACTATTGGTGATGCCGATTTAGCGATAACTGGACGAATCACTCAAGAACCAGGCTTAAGCTTTAACCCATTCCAACAAATGCCAGCTGTGCTGATTCATACAAGTGATATCGATGCCACGGGAGCGATTCAACCGGGCAGTCGCGTTAGCTTTAGATTGTTTTTAAATGGTGATGAATCGAAACTCAAAGCCGCACAAGACAGTATCGAACTGACACCAAGTGACCGCTGGCGTACACAAGACTCAGCCAGTCGTACCAACGACATGTTCGAAAGCACCACTCAATACTTATCACTAACGGTAGCTATCGTAGTGATCATGGCTGCGACCACTTTGGTACTCACTTGCCAACATTATGTTGCGAGTCGTCGTAAAACCATCGCGATGCTTAAGAGTTTAGGTGCAAGCAAGCAGTGGATCGTTAAATGGTTGTCTGTACAGGTAACTTTATTAGTGGTTATCGGTGCAGTACTGGGAATAACTATCGGTATCGGCTTAGAGTTTTTGCTTCGTATACCTCTGGGTGACTTATTACCAACGCCACTTCCTAGCTATGGTATTGAACCTGCAATCTTGGCGATTTTATCAAGCATCTTAATTGGTGTTCCTGCTCTTGGTATCCCGTTAATTGGCTTGGTCAATACCTCGGCAATCAGCGTTATCCAATCAAGTCACCAGTCCAATGAAAGCTACAAGAAATATTTGTTGTTACTGGTACCGATTATTCCAATGATGCTGATGTATGGCGACAATCTATTGGTATGGATAGTTCTAGCGGGTATCGCTTGCCTGTTCTTAGTACTTGCGGTCGTTAGTACGCTTGTTCTGCGTTTGGTTGGCAAGTTACCGACATCTACGTCTATGCGTTTAGCATTGAGCAGAATTAATCGCACACCTTTAGCAACGGGGATTCAATTTGGCTCTTTAGCGCTTTCACTGATGTTGCTGTCTATCATCTGGTTGGTAAGAAGTGATTTACTGTCAGATTGGCAGCAAACCTTACCCGAGAACGCACCAAATGCGTTTGCACTTAACATTGCAAGCTATGAAAAAGACAGTTATCTCGAGACGATTGATGCAAACGAAGTAGAGCGTACTCAAGCGTTTCCAATTATCCGAGGACGACTGACGACGATAAACGGTGTCGAAGCATCGGAATACAGTGATACCTCTGGAGAAACAGACGCACTAAGCCGTGAGATCAACTTCACTTGGGGAGATAGCTTACCTAAGTACAATGAAGTATTAGAAGGCAGCTGGACACAAGAGCATGGCGTATCTGTGGAATCGGATGTCGCGGAGCAACTGGATCTAAAGATTGGCGATGAGCTGTCATTCACAATCAACAGCCAGAATGTTTCTGCCAAGGTGAATAGCATCCGCAAAGTCGAGTGGCGAGAAATGAAGCCGAACTTCTACTTCATTTTTACTCCAGATGTCTTGAGTTCAATCCCTTCTACTTGGCTAGTGAGCTTCAGATTAGAAGAACAACACAATCAGATGCTCAACGAACTCTCTCGAAATCATCCAACCGTGAGTTTGATGGATATTCGTAAGATGGGTAGCAAGATCCAAGAGTTGCTTAAGCAGATTGTTTGGTCGATTACCGTACTTGCGGCGTTAGGTGTGGTGGCGGGGCTGTTGCTTATCTTCACTCTATTGCGATTGAGCTTATCTCAAAGACAACAAGAGATACGCTTGTATCGAACATTAGGCGCGAGTAAGAAGCGAATTCTCAATACTATTTGGTGTGAGTACGGTTTAATGGCGTTAGTCGCAGGCTCAATTGCAGCCCTTGGTTCTGAGCTCAGCGTGGCAGGAGTGATGAACTTTGGTTTTGAGTTACAACCTTCACTTCACCCGATGTTGTGGATAGCGCTACCGGTGCTAACGTTCATCACATTAGCCGCGGTAGTGAATAGCTTAATCAAACGTTTGTTGGCACCAGTAAACAAGGATTTTGGCTAGTCGTTAGCGAGATCTAGCCAAGCGCTTAAAACGGTCTAAAAGTGAGATTATTTATACTTAGTCATGCACTATTTATAATACGTCGCTTTAGACCGTTTTTTATTTAACCAACCGGTAGCATAAGTAAAAAATATCGCACCTTAGATTCCACTGTTTTTAGCATTTTTTAAAACTAATTACCCAATAATGCCGATTTAATGAACAGCGGTTAGTCCCTGTAAACAAAGGGTTTGCGCAACTTAGCAAGAACGTTATCAACAGTTATCCACAAAAACGGTGGATAACTTTAGGGATAAGTTAACCGCTATGTTTTAAGAGTACTGAGGCAGCCTTTATGTGGCGTCACTTAGGACAAATTTGACTGTTAGAATAACCTTTAAAACCCTATCTGGAGTTATTGAGTCAAGAGATTATTTATGTTTTTTACATAGATATTAAATCCCGCCTATCTAAGACCTTGATAAAAATGTGTTTTAATTCATCGCAGAACAAAAGTAGAATAGAGGCAGTTAATCTTATTCTACAGAACACGATGAACCACAACAAAACGGATACAAATCAACCTTCTATTGCCATTGTTGGTGGTGGTATTGCCGGAACAACGAGCGCGATTCACTTTAGTGAGTTGGGTTTTAAGGTCACTATCTTAGAAAAAGGGCCGAGTTTGGTTAATGGTCCACCAATTTGCCACCTGCACGCTGGCGGCAATTTGTATCGAGATATTTCTGTAGAGCAGTGTCTTCAATTGCTCACACAGTCAATTGATACCGTCCGCTTATTCCCTCATACGATCAATATTCGTCCGACAATCATCGCCGTTCCGCACAGTGATGGTGGAGAGCCGTTGGATCTGCTTCCTCGTCTCAAGATAATCAAAAGCGCTTATGCCGATCTTGTTAAACAAGATAAAAGCAACCAAGTGCTCGGTGATCCGGAAGAGTATTATAAGCTGTACAGCAAAGAAGATTTATTAGCACTTTCTGCGAAAACACAGCCTCTGAAACCAACATCGCTTGATGATTGGTGTATTCCTTTCGCCAAGCATACGGATTTAGAGACCCTAAAGTATCCTGTTGCGATGGTCCAAGAGTATGGCTGGAGCGTATTCCGACTTTCTGCGACCGCTCAACTCTCTTTGGGGCAACAAGCTAACTGTACTGTGTTAACCAACAGCCGATTACAATCTGTTGAGTCGACAGGTCAAGGTTGGTCTTTGACTTATACCGATGCCGAAAACCAAAGCTGCCAACTAACGACCGATTACTTGATTAATGCGAGTGGGTTTGAAACGGGTATCGTAGATGACTTTGTTGGCTCTAAGCAGCAAAGACTTGTTGAGTTTAAAGCTGCATACGTTACAGAGTGGCCATATTCGCAAGAATGTAAGGAAGAGTGGCCAGAAGTTATCTTCCATGGCCCGAGAGGCACACCGCAAGGCATGGCGCAATTAACGCCGTATGCTGATGGTGTGTTCCAACTTCACGGCATGACAGAAGGGATTACTCTGTTTGAGGGTGGGCTTGTTTCATCGTCAACAGACTCGTCACAGCCACAGTTGCCTTCGAAGCTGCTTAAGAAAATCGTATCGGGTTGGAGTGAAGATCAGCTTGAATTAAGAACTCGCGCGGCAATAACGCATATGTCTCAGTTCATCCCAAGTTTCAGTTCTGCATTGGTCGGTGGTAAACCTTTGTTTGGTGCACAACAGATTCCGGGAACCGATCCAAGCTTAAGAGCTTCAGACGTTTCATTCTGTGGGGATCGCTATGCTCGACTTGAAGTAGTAAAAGCTTCTTCAACATTAGAAGCGGCACAAAAGGTCGCTGAGCAATGGTTTGATGTATCAGAGGCGGCATCTATTGAAGACACACACTCAGTGACAATGTCACTTAATCTAAATGATATTGAAAACAGAGCGATAGATTTGACACAAGAACGTGGATACCCAGAAGCGCTTGCCAAGGTGTCAGGTCAAGATCACGCTTAATAGCCTATAATTAGTCTATCATCATCGACTGCGTTTAATTTCTTCAATTCGGCTTACTGTAATAGGTAAGCCGAATCTTCATTTCAACATCTGCTTAGATACCGAACCTCATCTAAATGACATCTTCCTAGTTGATTATTCTCAGCTACATAGCATTTAGCACATAACACATCGCAAAAACTAATAGCCGAAAAACTGAGCCCATTGGCACCAAACATCTTGTAAGCCCAAGCGATCGCCCTTGCTGAACGATATCGCATGTCCAGGTTTTGCTTGCGCCAAGCGTGGTAAATCGATTCTGGCGACACATCCTATCTTCGGATAACCACCTATGGTCTGTCTATCATTAAGCAGCACGATAGGCTGTCCATCTTGTGGAATTTGAATCGCACCTAAGGCAATGCCTTCTGACAATAGCGAAATGTCAGGCGAGTCGACGGGTTCGCCACTGAGTCGATAACCCATCCGATTTGAGTTTTGGTCAACGTGATACTGCGCGTTATACAAAATCTCTCTTGCTGACTCGGAGAATAGCTCGCTTTGATAGCCTTCAATCACTCGTAGGTTCACGGGTAGATTGTAATCAGGCGTGTATCGGAAGGTAACACTTACCGCTTTAAATGAATGTGATAGTTGGTGCTGGGTAAAAGCGATTTGTTGCCCTTGCTGGCATGGCTCGCCATCTTGCGTTAATCCACCAATCTTTTCACGAGTGACTGTAGAGCAGCTATCAAGAGTTGATGGAACATCGAAACCGCCCTTAATGGCTAAATACGCCCTTAGACCATTTTTAGGCAAACCAAATGAGAGAACTTGCCCTTTAAAAGCTTGAAAAGTGCGCCAGTTAGCCTGTGGTTTACCATCGAGCTTCGCTTGTAAATCACCCCCGCATAGCGCCATCTCACAATCAAAATCGATTCGTAACGCGCATTGCCCAAGCGTGATTTCCAACGCCGCTTGGTTGACTGGGTTGCCCAATAGATGATTGGCCCAGCTATAAGAGTAATCATCAACCGGTCCACCTTGCGTTAATCCAAGATGAGCAACACCAAATCGCCCAAAGTCTTGAATCAAACTCAACGGACCGGGCTTAATCACTGTCAGTGTTGGTTTAGCTTTTGTCTTAGCCATTTACGATGCCTCCACCCAACTCTACAAACTCTTGTTTTGAAATCGCGTTGAAACGGACTGTGTCACCAACATTAAGCAGAGACAGCGGTCTTTGCGTTATATCGGCGTTCTTCAATTGGCTATGATCGAACAACGGAAGCGGGCAATTGCCAATAATATTCCAGCCGCCCGGTGAATCCGAAGGGTACACAGCTGTTTTAGTATCCGCGATGGCGATACTGCCTTTGGGCACATTTAAGCGGGGTGTGGAGTGCCGGGGTAAGGCAAGCTCATTAACCACATCCGACATAAAGGCAAAGCCAGGCGTAAACCCAATAGCACTGACGCTGTATGTCTGTGAGGTGTGATATTGAATAATCTCGTCCAGAGACAGACCTTTGTCTTGATATCGGTCTAAATCGAGCGCCGTTTCTGGTGAGTAATAGGCAGGAAGCTCAATCGTATCGCGAGTTTTACTAATACTAGAAAAGGTCGATAGAGCGTGATTCAACAAATTATTGAGTTGTTCAATGAGCTGCTGTTCTGATATTCGATAAGGTAGGTAATCGACCAATATAGTTTGGTAAGCCGGCGTCACATTCATCAACACCGATGCTAAGTTTTGGCGAATGGCATCGGAAAAGTGAGCTATGTATTGCGCATATTCGGCGCTAGATTGATTATTTGAAGGCGATAGCGTCAAGGTCACCAAAACGCTGCATTCCGCGATTGGCGCTATATTGTATTCAATCTGATTCGTCGTCATTTCGTTTCCATACGTTTGTTTGCTTACTTGGCGTGTCTCACTTCCGTGTCCAAGCCAATACCAATCAATTAGATCTCACGAGCGATTAGACCATGCGTCATACCAATCACACGCTTCATACTAATTAAAAGCGTTGAGGTCTTGTCTGATTTTTCTAATTAATGCGATGGATTGAGGGTTATCACCATGAACACAGATAGTATCAGCTTCAATAGGCAGTCTTTCGCCCTCTAAAGTCGTAACCGAGCCATAGTTAATGATTTGCATAACTTGGTTATAGATATCGTCTTGATTGACGTAAACCGAGCCTTTTTGAGTACGTGGCGCTAATTGTCCGTTATTTAAATAAGCACGGTCGGCAAACGCTTCAAACAAGAGAGGCAAGTCATGGTCGTCAGCAATATCCAAATACTGTTGATTGTCTGATGAAGAGAGAATCATCAACGGGATGTTAAACTCAGCGACGGCTTGGGCTACCGCATTGAACACATCAATGTTTGCCATCATATCGTTATAAAGAGCGCCATGAGGTTTCACATAGCCAACAGTGGTATGGTGATAGCGGCAAAGGGCTTGTAATGCACCGACTTGATAACAAACCAGCTCACTGATTTCGTCCATGGTGTGTGGAATAGAACGGCGACCAAAACCAACGAGATCTTGATAACCGGGATGAGCACCAATTTGGGTGTGATAGTGCTGCGCCAGTTTTATCGTCTTGGACATAACGTGCGGATCAGACGCGTGGAAGCCACAAGCGATGTTTGCCATATCGACCCATTCCATGACCGACTCGTCATCGCCCATCTTCCAATTGCCGAAACTTTCTCCCATGTCGCAATTAAGCAAAATCTTCGTTGTCACGTGGTGCTAATCCTTTACGTTGAGGTAAGTAATGACGGTCTTATAAATACCATAAATAAACAGTGACCTAACTCAAACTTTCGACACCGTAGATTTACCAGTATGGCATTTCATATATAGTTGAACTATTGATTAAAGGATTAATATCTATCTGTATATTAGGTGAGCACATGATATCCCGCCAGGTTTGCTTAGGACTAGCATTAACGATACCTGTTTTTGTCTCTGCTCAAGAAAACTCTCTAGACCAGCTCATGTCGATGAGCCTTGAAGAGTTGTCTATGTTAGATGTCGAAATGGAAACGGCTTCGAAAGTGACACAAAAACTTACCGAGATTTGTGTCAACCAAGAGTCCGTATATGTGAGGATCTCTCATGAATTCTAAGTGGCTCAAGTACCGTATTAAGCTCGGTTTTACGAAACTCAGCCTTGCCACTATAGCTATGTTTATTGTGCCTTTGAATACATCGGCGGCTAGTTTCAAGCCTTATGAAGTGAAAGCGGTGTACCTTTTTAGAATTGCCAACTTTATTCGTTGGAACGACGAGAGCACCATGAATACGGTTAACTTCTGTGTGATTGGCGATGAGAAGGTAAGCAAAGCACTGACGTCGATTACACAAGGGAAATCTATTCGTTCTCTCGCTATTCAAGTACATCAATTGGTGACTCCTAAGTGTGATATCACTTATCTATCTGATCTCGATAATGATGAATTTAGCCGTAAAGCCCACTCACCACATACTGTGACGATTAGCGATATCCCAAACTTTACGGACATGGGAGGAGTCATTGAGCTAACGCACATCGATAATAAGCTAAAGCCTAAGATCAACTTAGTGAATGCAAGACGCGGTGAATACGTCATTGGCTCAAACCTGTTACGAATCGCTATAGTGGAGGGCCAATAATGTTGTCTTTCATTAATAATTTATCTATTAAAAACAAGCTGATATTACCGATTGTCATCTTCATCGCAGTCACTTTTGTAACGATCCAATCGGTAAATTACACTGTCACGTTTGAGAGAGAGAAAGAGAGTCTTATTCAGCGTGTTAAAGTGCTAGCACAAGGTGTTGCTTATAACTTGCAAGCCGCGATTTTATTTGAAGACAAGTCATCGGCTCAGGAAATATTGTCAGCTTTCGTCGCAGATAAAGATATTGTTAGAGTGAAGCTCTATGACATCAACGAACAGCTTTTTGCCAGCTATCAGGTGAGCAACACTCTGGTTCCAAGGCCAAACGCAGAAGAATTAGACGATATCGCCGATCATCAATTTGCCATCTCTGAGCATTTCATCTTCTTGCTCGTTCCAGTGACACTGGATGGCGCAGTGATCGCGAACTTGAGAGTAACAATATCGAAAGAGACGTTTAATTCGATCTTAACGAATATTTTCAAGGTTGCGGTCGTCTACCTGTTGTTTCTGGTGATGTTAGGCGGAGTAGTGGTCAAATTGGTGCAACGCTTGATTATCGAACCGATGTTTGACCTCAATGAGGCGATGCAAGCCTTTGTTGAGCGTCGTTCGAAGCAGCCTAAATTAGTCGTAACGAACCGCGATGAAATCGGCGATCTGGTTCGAGCTTTCAATACCATGTTAGAAAGGCTTCAACATCGCGATAACCAAATCAATTTTACGTTAGACAAGTTACAAGAAGAAAAATCATTCGCAAATGAGGTCATTGAAACCGTTCAGCACTCTTTGTTGGTGGTGGATGAAAAAGGGCTCATTCTTCATGCGAACGCAGCTACTCGGGATATTTTTAAATGCTCGGAAGCCTTTCTTGAGAATTTGTTGATCCAAGAGTTGATCGCGACCAAGCAAACGGGTTACTTACAAGATGTTATTGATGCCAATATTGAACTTAATGACGAATTGCTGGAAACCACCGATCTCTTTCAATCAAAACGCTGGCTCCGTGTGAGCAGTCGTTCTTTGACAAAACATGGTCGTATTCTTTATGCAATCCAAGATGTCACCGACATAGAAACGGCCATGAGTCGCCAACGTATTGCTGCGGGTGTTTTCGAAAACAGTAAAGACGGCTTGATCGTGCTCAACTCATCCAATGTGATAACCATGGTTAACCCGGCGATCACACAACTTCTCGGTTATCACTCTGATCTGCTGGTGGCCAAAACACCATTTGAAGTATTTTCGTGGCAGCAATTTTCATCATTGATGCCGACAATTCGCAGTTCGTTAGACAACTATGGTCAATGGCAAGGCGAAGTGTGGGAGAAAAGCGCGTCCGGCACGTTAGTTCCAATGTTTGTCAAAGTGAATCGAATTGCCTCAGACAACGAGAAAGACGAGTTTGATATGGTATTAACGCTGTCTGATTTATCCAACGTTAAAGAGATGGAAAGACTCGAACACTTGGCTCATCACGATGCATTAACCGGGTTAGCGAATAGAGCGCAGCTGTATAAGGTTATGGATGATGTTGTCACGTCGAGCCACTATTCAAATCAGCATTTTGCGGTTATTTACTTGGATTTGGATGGCTTCAAAGAAGTGAATGACAACTATGGTCACGATGCGGGTGACGAAATCCTTAAAGAAGTGTCAAACCGGTTATTATCTCAGGTAAGAGCGGGGGATTTGGTTGCACGTTTGTCGGGTGATGAATTTGTTCTTATTATTAAACAGACAAACAAAGTCTTATTAGCGAAGTTAGCCGAGCGATTGTTGGATCTGATCGGGCAAGAAGTGAATTATAAACAGCGTTCACTTCATGTTGGGGCGAGCTTAGGTATCAATTTAGTTGATGGCTCAGAGCGTGATATTGACGTGATTCTAAAGGTTGCTGATGAGGCTATGTACCAAGCGAAACGCAAAGGAAAAGGTCAGTTTGTGTTCGCTCGTGAGGGTAAATAGGCACCGGTGTTTGTGAGCTCACCCTAAGTTGTTGTATCATAAGTGATAGGTTGAATATTTTTAATTAAAAGGTCTGCTAAGCATGAATGTTTTAGTTACAGGTGGCATGGGTTACATTGGTAGCCATACAAGTATCCAGATGATCAACGCAGGTATGACACCTGTACTTTTTGATAGCTTGTACAACAGCAAACCAAGCGTTCTAGAGCGCATCGAAAAAGTCTCGGGCGTTCGTCCCAACTTCATTGAAGGTGACGTTCGTGATAAAGCGCTTTTGACTGAAACTATGAAGCAACACAACATCGAAGCGGTTATCCATTTTGCTGGTCTGAAAGCCGTCGGAGAGTCTGTGGAAAAGCCTCTTGAATACTACGACAACAACGTAAACGGCACTTTAGTTCTTGTTGATGCAATGCGTGATGCGGGTGTAAAAACCTTGGTATTTAGCTCTTCAGCAACGGTATACGGTGATCCTGCAAGTGTGCCAATTACTGAAGACTTCCCAACAAGCGCTACCAACCCATATGGTCGTAGTAAACTAATGGTTGAAGAGTGTTTAACCGATTTCCAAAAAGCCAATCCTGATTGGAGCATTACACTGCTGCGTTACTTTAACCCTGTAGGTTCACATCCAAGTGGTGAGCTAGGTGAAGACCCGCAAGGTATCCCAAATAACCTAATGCCATTTGTCTCTCAAGTAGCAGTGGGCCGCCGTGAATTCCTATCTGTATTTGGTAGCGATTATCCAACAAAAGACGGGACTGGCGTTCGCGATTACATCCACGTAATGGATCTGTCTGATGGCCACATCGCAGCGCTTGAGAAAGTAGGGTGCAAAGACGGTCTTCATATCTACAACCTTGGTACGGGTAACGGTTCAAGTGTGTTAGACATGGTTAAAGCATTCGAACAAGCAAGCGGTAAAGAGATCCCTTACAAGCTAGTTGAACGCCGTCCTGGTGACATCGCAGAATGTTGGGCAGACCCAGCCAAAGCTCAGAAAGAACTGGGCTGGAATGCAAGACGTACACTGACTGAAATGACTGAAGATACATGGCGCTGGCAGTCAACCAATCCTGATGGTTTCCCTGGTTGATCTAGTTGTTTCATGAATAGTTAACTTACAAAAAGATGCTTTAGGGCATCTTTTTTGATCTAAATCGAATAAAAAGTAAATTAGTGGTTAAAAAGTATCATTCTGTATCTGTTGTGTTATTATCCACGCGAATTATATGTTTAATGTTAATTTTCTTTGGAGTTAATCATGGAACTAGGCCTAATCATCACTTTCATCATTGCTGCAGCAGTAATGGTTAAGAAAGAAATGGCAGAGAAGTAATTTCACTTTATCCCTTTTTGATACAATTTTTAGTGAAATAATAAAAGCCAGCATTTGAACTGACCCCCAATAG
>NZ_JBFRTN010000123.1:0-41446 GCF_041474095.1 Vibrio sp. 10N.222.54.A3 | reverse complement strand
AATTGATAGCCCACGACCTGCTCTCCCAGCCTCTCCAGAGCACCCAGATATGGACTTTGATGATACACCTCGTTGGTCTCCAGATTTCGGTGAAGACCGCCCCGAGATGGAAGAGCGTGACCTGACAGTTAAGATCATTAACGGCGAAATCCACATTATCGACGAAAACACCAGCGAGTGGGTAGGTACTGTCCAACGCAAAGATGGCGAGCTCGTATTTATTGGCAACGGTGACTTTGAAAAAACACTACTTCGTGTGGAAGGCGATGTTACTTCTGACCAATTCTCTTTAGTCAAAGGCAACGGTCAATGGGTTGCGACTGTTTCAAAAATAGATGACGGTGTACGTATTCAAACAAAGAATCACGATCATGTGTTTGATGGTTCAAACATCGACCGTAGCAAGCTTCAATCTATCGACCCAACTAAACTACAGAAAGCTAAATCCGCTATTCAACAACGTTTACGCGGCTAAAATTCAACCTGAGTTGAACCCGCTCACCCGATAATAGTGAACGCTATTATCGGGTGTTTTTACTCACTAGCTAAGGAAAGCGATTCGGAATTTGAATATGAAACGCCTTCTATTAATACTTGCTTTGACTTTCCCTTTTTACTCGTCTGCAAATGACACCCTTATTGAATCTATTGAGCGTTTTACAGATATCTTTTCCGTCAGCTTATCTCAAAGCCCAGACAATGATAAGACAGTCGCCACACTTGATATAAACTATCAAATCAATGATAAATTGCGTGTTTTTGGAGAGGTTGATACTCAAGACTATTGGCAAGCAGGGTTGGGATATTCATTCTGGCAAGGGGACACGTACTACACTGAAAACACCGTAAAAGTCAGCGAACATGAGATCACAACAGGCATTTTTGTTGCTAAGTTGATTCATGAAAATTGGACACTGCTTGGCGATATCAACTACAACTATATGGACAGAGATTTCGATGCTTGTCTTCCAAACTTATGCATGGAATATAAAACCTCTGACACATTCGATTATAGTGCAGGCGCTCTGTGGAGCCCGATTCAATATGCTGACTTTCTTTACAAATTCAACCAAGAAATCGGATTCAAAAAAGATACCCAAGACTTTTATATTAAAGATGAGACTACTACGAGATCTAGACATATCAGAAATGAAACTAGGACCAACATTCATTATCACGAAGTAGCTGTATTCTTTAACTTGAAGTACGTAAAACCGTCCGTTACCTATACCATATACCCTGAAACCAAAAACTATGTGGAATTCGGTTTAGCCTTCGATTTCTAGCTATTTAATAACTGTTTAAGCTCATCTCGTAACTCTTGATGTTGCCCATTAGTTTGATACTTCTTGTGATAGAAAAATTCAAACTCCACAGGACGCATTGAGAATGGAGGCTCATGAATCCGTAAGCCAATGGTTTTTGCTAATTGGATCATGCTAACCGGAACCGCAGCAATGTAGTCAGTCCCTTTTACCGCCAATATCAAGTTAGTGATGTTTCTTACTTCAATAGCAACATCACGAGTGAAGCTCTTTTCGGAAAGAAAGTCGACTATTTGAGTATCTTGGCGAAGTAACTTCAAGGTTACATGACGAGCTGCAAGAAATTCATCCATTGAAATCTGCTCACTAAATTTACTGACCTCGGGATCGCTCATCAATAACAGTCTATCGGTTGTCGCAAATTCAGAAGCTAAGCTCGTTTGTTTTGGTAAACCAGTATCGACTACTAAATCTACTCGGTTGAGTCGGATATCCTCGACAACGTTATCAACAGAGATTGGTGATTCAACCAGCTGAACACCATTGAGCATGGGCATTTTGTGGAGCAGATTCGCTGGCATATAAACAGTAAAATCACGCTTTCTTGATACTGCACCTTCCATCAGCTCTAAAGCATCAGATAATTGACCTGCCAATTTGTGAGCCATTGACGTTGGTTCTATTGAACGCCCTACTCTTACGAACAACGCATAGCCTACCACCGCTTCAAACCTCTTGATTGCAGCACTGACCGCAGGTTGAGTTAGCTCTAACGATTCAGCCGCTTTGGTTATCGATCTTTGTTGATATACAGAGAGGAATGGCTTTACTAAATTGAGATCAAACACGCTTTACTCCATCAAAACGGTGTACTCTTAGTGTAACAAAAAAGCCGAATGCTAGAAGCAATTCGGCTTTAATATTATCCAACAGTGTTATGTAGAACTGTCGTTATTAGTGCTCGCGCGTCGCTCGGAATTGAACTTCAGGGAAACGTTCAGAAGCTAGGTTCAAGTTCACCATAGTTGGTGCGATGTAAGACAGGTTGTCACCGCCATCTAGCGCTAGGTTAGATTGGTTCTTACGTTTGAATTCTTCTAGTTTCTTAGCGTCATCACATTCAACCCAACGAGCTGTTGCAACGTTAACACCTTCGTAGATAGCTTCTACGTTGTATTCCGCTTTCAAGCGCGCTACAACCACGTCGAACTGAAGTACACCAACCGCACCAACGATCAGATCGTTGTTCTGCATAGGACGGAATACTTGTACTGCGCCCTCTTCTGAAAGCTGAACTAAGCCTTTTAGAAGTTGCTTCTGCTTAAGTGGATCGCGTAGGCGAATACGACGGAATAGCTCAGGTGCGAAGTTAGGAATACCAGCGAACTTAAGGCTCTCACCTTGAGTAAAGGTATCACCAATCTGGATAGTACCGTGGTTATGTAGACCGATAATATCACCAGCGTATGCTTTTTCAGCACGCGCACGGTCGCCCGCCATGAAGGTTACCGCATCCGAAATACTTACGTTCTTACCAGTACGAACATGGTTCATCTTCATGCCTTGGTCGTAAGTACCTGATACGATACGCATGAATGCGATACGGTCACGGTGTTTTGGATCCATGTTTGCTTGGATCTTAAACACGAAACCAGAGAATTTCTCTTCTGTCGCTTCTACATCACGCTCATTCGCTTGGCGCGTTTGAGGTGCAGGAGCCCACTTCGTTAGACCATCAAGCATGTGGTCCACACCAAAGTTACCCAATGCAGTACCGAAGTAAACCGGCGTTAGCTCACCAGCAAGGAACAGTTCGTGATCAAACTCCGGACAAGCACCAATAACAAGCTCTAGTTCTTCACGTACGCTTTCCGCAAGATCAGCACCTACCGCTTCATCTAGCTCAGGGTTGTCCAAACCTTTAATGATGCGAACTTCTTGAATCTCATGACCGTGGCCAGATTCGTACAAGATCGTTTCGTCACGGTGAATATGGTAAACACCTTTAAACTCTTTACCACAACCGATTGGCCATGAGATTGGAGCACAGGCCATACCTAGCTCGCTTTCCACTTCATCAAGCACTTCCATCGGGTCACGAACATCACGGTCAAGTTTGTTCATAAACGTTACGATTGGAGTATCACGAAGACGTGTTACTTCCATCAGCTTACGAGTACGGTCTTCGACACCTTTAGCAGCATCGATAACCATCAAACAAGAATCAACCGCTGTTAGCGTACGGTACGTATCTTCCGAGAAATCTTCGTGTCCTGGAGTATCTAGTAGGTTTACTAGGCAATCATTGTATGGGAATTGCATTACCGACGTAGTTACCGAGATACCACGTTCTTTTTCCATCTCCATCCAGTCAGATTTAGCGTGCTGGTTAGAGCCACGGCCTTTTACGGTACCCGCTTTTTGAATCGCGTTTCCGAATAAAAGAACTTTTTCAGTAATCGTGGTTTTACCCGCATCCGGGTGAGAGATAATCGCAAACGTTCTACGTTTGCTCACTTCTTGTTGGAAAGACATAGTCGCCCTTTGCTGATCTAAAGCGTAAAAAGGGCAAGTAGATAATACTTGCCCTTGAATTCTGTGTGCGGATTATACAGAAAGCGTATCACTTTCTAAAGGGTCAGTTTACACCCTATTTTTTGGCTAATTTTGTGATTAGCTATCTAGTTAGCGAAAAGACGTAACATGACTAGCTAAAAGACATAAAAAGATAGCTCATAATGATGGCATCTTCGTTGCCTTGTTTAGTTGGATAATAGTTACGACGGCGATCAACTTCGTTGAAGCCTGCCTTTTCGTAAAGATTAAACGCGTTCACATTACTTTCGCGAACTTCTAGCCAAGCACTTTCCGCGTCAGCTTGCTCACACATATCAAGGAAATGTTCCGTTAACGCTTTTCCATACCCTTTGCCTTGCTGGCTTGGGTCTACCGCGATATTAAGCAATGTGACTTCGCCAACGATGTTTTGCGCGAAGAAATAGCCCACCACTTGTCCATCAACTTCAAGGACATGATGACAAGCGCCTCGGCTATCAAGATCTCGGATCATATTTTCAGACCAAGGGTGAGAATGCGCGGCCTGCTCTATCTTCCAAATGGCGTCTAGGTGTTGTTGTGAAGTCGGTAAAAATTGATTAGTCATAAGCACAAATTTGTTGCCATAAGTCGCGGCGGTGTTGGTTGTTACCGTTAATGTCAGACAGTAATGGCGATTGAAGTGTTTTAGCCTTCAGCTCTTGAGCCGACTCACAACCAGCAAACCATATCCACTCAACCGAACCTAAATCCACAGTAGACAAGTGTTGCGGTTGAAGGTGTAAAGCCTGAGATAAGTCGAGCTTGATACTTTTGAGTACTCGCTCAAACATCACGGCGAGATCTTCCTGAGGTTTTTCAGGCGAAACCAACAGTAACTTGCAATCGCTCGAGAGCGGAGTCAATTCAGATTCATAACCTGCTAAACGCTCTGGGTGACTTAGTTCCCATTGGCTAATGCCCATCTCATGTAGGTATTGCGCGTGTGTTTGTGACATATCTAGCGGTAGTAACCTTAAGTTTATTGGAGCCAAAGTTTATTAGAACTAGTTTTGTGAAAGCTGCCTCTATTGAAAGAGCGCTTATTAGAGCAGGGCTGATACTAACAAAAAATAAAGGAGCATCAAGCTCCTTTATTTAGACTAAATCAGTTTGTATCTTGTTGCGTGATAAATCAGCTTATAAGTCGTTGAACTCGGGGCTGTAAGCAATCTCACCAGCATGTCCAGCAAACGCACCGTTTACCAATTCAATCGCTTGGAAAGCACCTTCAGGCACATCCCAAACACAACTCAGGCCAAACTCGCTCGCAGCCTTGAAACCAAAGCGGCTGTAATAAGCAGGGTCACCCAACACAACGCAAGCTGGGTAACCAAAATCAACCAAAGTGGAAAACGCATCTTCAACTAGAGATTTGGCAATGCCTTGGTTGCGGAACTCTTCTTTCACAGCGAGAGGCGCAAGCCCTTGCCAGTTATGATCGTCGCCATCAAGAGTGATAGGGCTAAACATCAGGTGACCAACCACCTCGCCTTCATCAGAACAAGCCACCAGCGATAGCGTTAAATGGCTATTCTCACGCAAGCTCATAACCAAGTTAGCTTCTGCATCTGTTTCAAAAACAGATTTCAATAAACGATCAATGACAAGTATATCTGCCGGTGCTTCAGTTCGAATAAGCATTCATTACCTCACTTTGTGTATCTGGGGATTGTACTCCCTTCTGCACAAAATCAGCTAATTGATTTAACAAAGTTTTCATAGGAGTCGGCAATAAGTCCAAATCTACGCTATCCATCAAGTTTTTAACTTCTAAACCGAGCTCGGTATCGCCTTCAATAGACAGTCTACGTTGGAAGAAAAGCGTATCTGGGTCTTCTTTACGCCCCGCAATCAACACAAGATCGTTAAGATTGCCGCTAAAGCTTACATCTTCAACCACCTCTTTATCAGCTACAACCAGTTGCTCATTTTTGTAGCTAATACACCAACTTAACCCCATGTCTTTTATTGAGACTTTCAGCCATTTGTCTTCTAAAAACTCAAAGTCACCGTCCTCTAAAGCTTCCTTGAATACATTCTTAAGCGCCTCCAATAAGGCTCTTTTTTGTACTGTTTTAGGCAATAACTGGACTGGAGATCGCAAAATTGATGCGGCATTTTGAACTAGTTGAGTGCGAATCTTGTTTATCACGTGACTTATCCGTAACTTTGTCAATAATATGGAATGCATCATAGATGATGTTGAGATCTCAGTTACTGTTATGTATCAAATTAACTTCTGTTTGATACTCGACCTTTAATATCCTGAAAATCACAGTTATAGTAACTCAGGTAATGAGAATTACAGCGGATCGCTGCACTCACAGGTAAATATCGATAGCCACACAAAAAGTAATAAATATTTATCGATAGTGAATATTCAAGCTCTTGGAGAATTGGTAGTACTTTGATGCCTCCCCAACAACTACAACATTGGTTTACCCAGCTAACTGCAAATAGTCCGTTCTTTTTTGCAGTACTTGATGCTCAACATAACTATTTTATGGTGAATGAGCGTTACTGCGATATTGCTGGTTTGAGTCAAACAGAGCTTGCAGGCATGAATGATCGCCAAACATTGGGCGAACAGTTCTACCAACATCTCAAGCCTTACTATGAGCGTGCATTCAGTGGCGAAACGATTGAGGCCGAAGTCACCCTCAACGAAACAGACCTCGATACCAGCCTTCATTTCAGCCTATCTCCGCTTACCAATGGCAACAAAACCGACTACATCGTCTTTCACGCCTTCGACACATCAGAAAACCAAGTACTTGTCCGTTCTTTAGAAGAATCCGAAGCCAAATTCCACAAACTATCTCAACTACTCCCTGACGGATTACTGCTCGTTGAAAGTGACTATATCTTGTCATCCAACCCAGCGGCAGCGCGCCTGCTTGGCTTTAACTCAACCACAGAGTTAATTGGCGAACAGCTGGGACGCCTATTTATCGATGAACAAACCAAAACAGTCTTCAATAATAACCTCAGCTCTATTATTTCTGAGTCTGGTTTGGTTTGCTTAACGGGTGCGCGATGCGGCTTTGAACGTAAGGTCCAGCTCAACATCGACTCCACCACCGTTCTTGGAAGCAACACTCAGCTGGTGCTTATTCAAGACGCACAAGAAACCGCAAAACAATACACACCAGCAAACAGTGAAGATGCCTACATAGATGCACTGACCAAACTCTACAATCGAGTTGGGTTTACTAAGCGTCTTGAGCAGTTCATTCACAACGATACGCCGGTGGTGATGCTCTACTTAGACATTGATAACTTTAAAAATATCAATGACTCACTTGGTCATCACATCGGTGACAAGGTGATTAAAGAGGTCGCTTCGCGTCTTAAACGCTTACTGCCTCGTAAGGCCGTGATTGGACATTTAGGCGGGGATGAGTTTGGTATTATCCTTCCAGAACCTGAACATCAGCGAACACCTGAAATGCTCGCTGAAAAGATCATTTCCCTGATCAATCAACCCTTCGATCTTCACCACTTTAGCAAGCGCTTAGCCTGCTCTATTGGTAGTGTGAGCTTTCCTCAAGATGGGACTGATGCTCGTATCTTGCTGCAAAATGCAGACACAGCAATGTATGAAGCGAAAGATCGTGGTCGTAATCGTCTGATCAAGTTCAACGAACAGATGAATAAAGAAGCGCGTATGCGACTGTGGCTTGAGATAGAGCTACAAAAAGCGCTGCAACAGAATGGACTTGAGGTTTGGTATCAACCAAAAGTGAATGCCCGTGATTTCACCATCAACGGCGCTGAAGCTCTGGTACGTTGGAAGCATCCTGTCGAAGGTTATATCAGTCCTGCTGCGTTCATTCCTGTAGCGGAGCGAGCTGGTCTTATCGAACAACTTGGCCGAGTGGTAATGCGCGAAGTGTTTGCTACGGTTAAACGCTGGAAGATGCAAGGTATCCTTCCAGGTCGAGTGGCTATCAACCTTTCACCAGAACAGTTTGGTAACCCGAAACTGATTGATTACATGGAAAAGCTACTGCGTTCGACCGAGCTTGATCCAAGTGCGATTACGTTCGAGCTAACGGAAAGTGCGGTGATGAGTGATAGTGAACACACACTCCAAATGCTTAACGCCATCAAGAAACTTGGCTTTGCTCTCTCCATTGATGATTTTGGTACAGGTTACTCTTCACTGTCTTACCTTGCTCGCTTCCCAATTGATGAGCTTAAGATAGACCGTGCTTTCATCTCTGATATCGATACCCTACCAAAGCAAATCACCGTAATTGAAAACATCATCAACCTAGGTAAATCTCTCGATTTGACCGTGGTTGCTGAAGGTGTCGAAACCAGTGAGCAAGCGACTCTATTATCGAACCTCAACTGTAGTTCGATTCAAGGCTTCCACTTCTACCGTCCGCAACCAAAACAAGATGTCGAAGAGTTGTTTGCCCAAAACCGCCGTCATAAGAACTAATCAAGTACCTCATATTTAAACCAAGCCAACATGTAAAACGGTCACTCGTCAGTACCTCAAACGGAGTAAAAGCAGATTTATCCATCTAAACCTGCCTTACATCAATTCCGTCATTCACAATTCTTCATAAAATGCTCGCTTCAACTTAATTCTACTGGTAGTGAGCAAATGGAACTCTTATGCCCAGCGGGTAACTTACCTGCTTTGAAAACCGCTATTGATTGTGGTGCGGATGCTGTCTATATCGGATTCAAAGACGATACCAATGCCCGACACTTTGCAGGCCTAAACTTTGCGGGTAAAAAGCTCGATCGTGCTGTGCAGTATGTGCATGACCACAACAAGAAAATTCATGTTGCCCTAAATACGTTTGCTCACCCAAATGGCTTCGACCGTTGGACTAATGCCGTAGACAACGCCGCTGCTCTGGGTGTTGATGCGCTGATCATCGCAGACATCGCGGTGCTTGAGTACGCAGCAAATAAGTATCCAGATCTAGAACTGCACCTATCAGTGCAAGCATCTGCGACCAATGCGGCGGCTATCGACTTCTACCATAAAAACTTCAACGTTAAGCGTGTCGTACTACCGCGTGTGTTGTCGATTCATCAGGTCAAACAGCTTTCTCGTAACATCACTTCTGACGTTGACCTTGAAGTATTCGCTTTTGGTAGCTTGTGCATCATGGCAGAAGGCCGTTGCTACCTCTCTTCATACATGACAGGCGAATCACCAAATACTGTTGGTGCTTGTTCTCCGGCGAAATACGTTCGCTGGCAAGAAACAGAAACTGGCCTCGAATCTCGCTTGAACGAAATCCTTATCGATAAATATGAAGCAGGTGAAAACGCAGGTTACCCAACGCTGTGTAAAGGCCGCTTTGAAGCAGATATCGATGGTGAGCGTAAGCGCTATCACGCACTTGAAGAGCCCACCAGCCTCAACACGCTATCCATGTTGCCTGAGCTTTTCGCGGCAAACGTTGCCTCAGTGAAGATTGAAGGTCGCCAACGCAGCCCGGCTTATGTTGAACAAGTCACTCGCACTTGGCGCGCAGCTATCGATCGCTACTTAGCGAACCCAGAACAATACCAAGTGGAACAAGCTTGGAATGCGACACTGGCGAATGTATCTGAAGGTACACAAACCACGCTTGGCGCTTATCACCGTAAATGGCAATAGAGCCAAATGGAGAACTCAATGAAATACGCATTAGGCCCTCTACTTTATTTTTGGCCAAAACAAGACGTTGAAAGCTTCTATGAGCAAGCGAAATCAAGCTCTGCCGACATCATCTATCTAGGTGAAGCTGTGTGTTCAAAACGTCGTGAGATGAAAGCGAAACACTGGATGGACATTGCTAAAGAGCTGTCTGCTTCAGGTAAGCAAGTTGTCCTCTCGACCATGGCATTGCTCGAAGCACCAAGCGAAGTCAACATCATGAAGAAGTACATCGATAACGGTGACTTTGCTATCGAAGCCAATGATGTGTCTGCTATTCAACTGGCCAGCGAAAGCAAAGTACCTTTCGTGGTTGGCCCGGCAGTAAACACCTACAACGCACGCACCCTGAACCTGTTCTTGAAACAAGGTATGACGCGTTGGTGTATGCCGGTTGAGCTTTCTCGCGAATGGCTAAGCAACGTAATGACCCAGTGCGAAGAGCTAAATATTCGTAACAAGTTCGAAGTTGAAGTGTTTAGCCACGGCTACCTACCGCTTGCTTACTCAGCACGCTGCTTTACCGCTCGCGCTGAAAACAAAGCTAAAGACGATTGCGAAACCTGCTGTATCAAGTACCCAACAGGGCTACAAGTAGAAAGCCAAGAAGGCCAATCAGTCTTCAACCTTAACGGTATTCAGACGCAATCAGGCTACTGCTACAACCTAGTCAACGATTTGCCAAATATGCACGACTTGGTTGATGTGGTTCGTTTAAGCCCACTCGGCATCGATACCTTCTCTGAAATCAATAACTTCAGAGCGAACGAGCAAGGTCAAAAACCGATGAAGATTGAAAGCCGCCAATGTAATGGTTACTGGCATCAGCTTGCAGGTTTAGACGTTAAGAACATCTAGTTCCTCGCATTGGACTAACCAGCAACAGATACAAAAAAGGTCTAGCGTTCGCTAGACCTTTTTAATTCGACTTAAGAAACAGACCTATGCCGTCGCTGTTTCCATCGGTGAGGCATCGAGCTTCTTTAAGTCTTTGTAGAGCATTACCATCACCACCACACTTAACGCGATGTTAGACAGTGGGTACGCAATCCAGATCCCCGGCACACCGTACAACTTAGGCATGATATACAGGAACGGCAGTTGGATTAGCATATTGCCTATCGTTACAAACATCGCCTTGCTGCCCTTGTTTACCGCTTGGTAATAAGCACCCGCTACCACTAAGAAACCGTCCAGCGCCAATGCAAACATGTGTAGTCGAATACCCAACACCGTGTACTCAACTAACTGAGGTTCGTCTGAGTTAAATACTGATACAAACTCACGTGGGAACGCATTGAGAAGCAGCACGAACGCCACACCAATCAATACCGAACTCATCATCGCAATCTTAAGTAGCTTGCGGATGTTTGCTTGGTTACGCGCACCATGGTTGTAGCTCACCAATGGTTGCATGCCGTTGGCGATACCTTCAGCCGTGAGATAATAAACCGTCACGATGTAGCCCAAAATCGCGTAAGCACCGATCATCAACTGGTCGCCATATTGAGAGAACAACGCATTGTGCAACGCCACCATCATCGAACCATAAGCGTACATAAAGAAGCTTGATGTACCAATGGCGAAGATTTGTGGAATCACATCCAGCTTCAATCTCAACTCATTCCAACGTAAACGTAGGTTTGCTCGACGCGAGAAGAAGTAAGCCAAGCCGAGAGCCGTTACTACAAACTGGGCAATCGCTGTTGCTAATGCTGCACCCATCAACTCCCAGCCATAGAGAGCGATAAACAGGTAATCGAGCACGATATTAATCACCGCACCAACGATCATCAGTATCGTCGCTAAGTTCGGACTGTCATCGTTACGCAGTAGAAACGGCATCGCGATCGAACCTAGCGTGAAGACACTAGCACCAATCAGAATGTGTAAGTACTGCAGACCAAGTTCATACACTCGCCCTTCAGCGCCCTGCCAAAGCAAGAAGTTATCAGCAAACAAGAACAGCAATGCAGAGACAATAGGCGTTATCGCTAACAACAAGGTTAAGCCCGTTGCTAAGATCTGCTTAGCGCCTTGAGTATCTTTTTCACCTTGGCGAATCGAGACAAGCGCACCTGTGCCCACACCCACCAACATACCAATACCAAGAATCGAACCAATCACAGGCCACGCAACATTGATACCTGCAAGTCCATCAGCCCCCACATAGCGGCCAATGAAGATGCCATCCACCACTTGGTACAGGCCATTAACCAACATGGCCGCCACGGTAGGGATTGTGTATCGCCAAAATTGACGACTAATTGAGTTACTCATTTCTTACTCTACTTTCATTTGTGAGTCGCATATCAACAAGATATGACTCGAAAAATTAGTTAACAAGGCTAACTAAATATCTAAATTATTTACTTTAAAGCTTTATTTAATAATAGGTTTAACTGCTGAGATTCTTGCTCAGACAAACGGCTTTCCAGTATCTGTGCCATGACCTGATAGATCTTACTTTCTTCTTCCAAGCCGACTTCCGCTTTGCTGGTCAGTACGACCAACTTAGACCTCGCATCTTCGAGCGAAGCTTTACGCTCAACGAGACCTTTTCTCTCTAACCTTTGAACCATAGTAGTTGCTGAAGGCTTGGTTACTTGCATTTCAATCGCCAGATCTGTCAATCGGATCGGTTCAGGAGAGGCTTGAATGACCTTCAAATAGTCATATTCATTGAAGCTCAATTGGCAAATAGGATCTTCATTTACCTGAGTGCGCCATATCTTAGAGGCGAAGCGCTCAATCTTTTCTAAATTCTGGTTCAGCATACTCACCTAATCAAAGAATGGCATTTAGTTAGCAAGACTAACTATTTTAGTGTTGTTTAAATAAAAAGCAATCAAAACGAGATGAAGATCATAAAAAAGGAGCATAAAAAAACCGCTGACAGGCAGCGGCTTTTCGGAATCAAAATGTGTTGCTTACTTAGCGTTAGCTTCTTCTTCGGCCTCAGCTAACTTAACTTGTGCTAAGTGCTCAGCTTTAAGCGTGGTGAAGATACGGCTTAACTCTAAGAAAGAGTAACGGTGTTCTACGTATTCATACACGTTAAAAGAAACCGCTAACTTGTACAAAGAGATAGCATTCGCGTAATCACCATTCATATGGTAACGCTTAGCAAGGTAGAAGTACGTCTCTGTTAGACGCTGCGCAAGTAACGTGTTGTCACGAGTACCGGTTAAGATCGCCTTGAAAGCCTGCTCTTCAGTAATGTCATCAAGCATAATCGCGACTAATACCCAACCCCACTGCTCATCACGGCTCTCGTAACGTTTTTGCAAATCAAGCTTAGCCTGCTCTGGCGTCAGCTCATGCTGAATGATGTACAACCACAGAGCGCGAAACGGATCGCTAGGATCGTCGGCATAGTGCTTCATCATCTCTTCATTGGCTAAGTCGTAACGCTCGCCATAGTAAAGCGCGATAGAGCGGTTCCTTTCTGCGTAAGAGTTTGCAGGATCAAGCTCTAACGTAGAATCAAAAGATTCATAAGCCGCATCAAACTCCCCTACCTGCGTAAAGTAAACACCCAAAAGATTGAAGATACCAGGTTGAGCAGGGTTCAATGAAAGAGATTGGTTGAAGTCGAGACGCGCGAGATCACGCAGGCCAACACTGTCGTAGTAGTTACCACGTTCAAACAGCATCTTAGCTCGAACTTCATCGTTCAAATCTGGGCGCTGTAATAACTGACTAAGACGTGCAATTTGAACTTCTTGCTGAACGCTTGGTTGCAGTGGCACAGCCATCGGTGGATAAACCCAACTTGAGGTGTTATCTGATGTTGTCGCACAACCTGTTAGTACAAGCAGTAAACACATACTCGCGGTTTGAAACCATTTCACAAATAATTACTCCTGTTATGACCGCAATAAAAAAGGGGAGCGATATGCTCCCCTTTATAACATGCTTTGTTGACGATAGGTTAGAAATCACTAAAAAGCGATATCACCATCGACACACTGAGAATTACTCAGCAGCAGGTGCTTCGCCTTCAGCTGGCGTTTCAACTGCTTCTTTCATGCTTAGACGTACACGGCCTTGACGGTCAATTTCAAGAACCTTAACAGGAACTTCTTGACCTTCAGTTAGGTAGTCAGACACTTTCTCAACGCGCTTGTCAGCGATTTGAGAGATGTGTACTAGACCATCTTTACCTGGAAGGATAGTAACGAATGCACCGAAGTCAGCTAGACGAGCAACTTTACCTTGGTAAATGCGGCCAACTTCAACTTCAGCTGTGATCTCTTCGATACGACGGATAGCTTCTTTAGCAGCTGCGCCTTCAGTAGCAGCAATCTTGATTGTGCCATCGTCTTCGATTTCGATTGTAGTACCAGTTTCTTCACAAAGAGCACGGATAACTGCGCCGCCTTTACCGATAACATCTTTGATCTTATCAGAGCTGATTTTCATTGTGTGGATACGTGGAGCGAATTCAGAGATATCTTCACGAGCACCAGAGATAGCTTCATCCATTACAGAAAGGATGTGCTTACGTGCACCTTGCGCTTGGTTAAGTGCAATTTGCATGATCTCTTTAGTGATACCTTCGATCTTGATGTCCATTTGAAGTGCAGTGATACCAGCGTTAGTACCTGCTACTTTAAAGTCCATGTCACCTAGGTGATCTTCGTCGCCAAGGATGTCAGAAAGAACAACGAAATCGTCGCCTTCTTTAACAAGACCCATTGCGATACCCGCAACAGAAGCTTTGATTGGAACACCAGCATCCATAAGAGCTAGAGATGTACCACATACAGAAGCCATTGAAGAAGAACCGTTAGATTCTGTGATTTCCGATACAACACGAACTGTGTATGGGAATTCTTCAACAGAAGGCATTACTGCTTGGATACCACGTTTAGCAAGCTTACCGTGACCAATTTCACGACGCTTAGGAGAACCAACGAAACCAGTTTCACCTACACAGTATGGAGGGAAGTTGTAGTGTAGAAGGAAGTTGTCTTTCTTCTCACCCATCAGGCTGTCGATGATTTGAGCATCACGTTGTGTACCAAGCGTTGCAGTAACAAGTGCTTGAGTTTCACCACGAGTGAATAGAGAAGAACCGTGTGTACGTGGAAGAACACCAGTACGTACGTCTAGCGCACGAACCATGTCTTTTTCACGGCCATCGATACGTGGGTTGCCAGCAATAATGCGGCTACGTACTACGTTTTTCTCTAGAGAACCAAGCATGCCGCGGATTTCGCGCTCATCTAGGTTTTCGTCTTGTGCAATTAGAGCTTCAACAGTGTCGTTCTTGATTGCGCCAACTTGCTCGTAACGCGCCATTTTCTCAGTGATCTGGTACGCGTCAGATAGACGAGTTTCAGCAAGTTCAGCAACTTGAGCTTTAAGCTCAGTGTTAACTGCTGGCGCTTCCCAGTTCCAAGATGGAGTTGCAACTTCAGCAGCAAACTCGTTGATTGCTTTGATTACAACTTGTTGTTGGTCGTGACCGTAAACAACAGCTGAAAGCATTTCTTCTTCAGATAGGTTATCTGCTTCAGATTCAACCATAAGTACTGCGCCTTCTGTACCAGACACAACTAGGTCTAGTTTAGAGTTTTCAAGCTCAGTATTTGATGGGTTAAGAACAAGTTCGCCGTCGATGTGACCAACACGTGCAGCACCGATAGGACCATTGAATGGAGCACCAGAGATAGCAAGCGCAGCAGATGTTGCGATCATAGTGATCATGTCTGGGTTTACGTCAGGGTTGATAGAAACAACCGTAGCGATAACTTGAACTTCGTTTTTAAACGCACTTGGGAAAAGTGGACGAATTGGACGGTCAATCAGACGAGCTGTTAGTGTTTCGCCTTCAGATGGACGACCTTCACGCTTGAAGAAACCACCAGGGATTTTACCCGCAGCGTATGTACGCTCTTGGTAGTTTACTGTTAGTGGGAAGAAGTCTTGACCTGCAACTGCTTCTTTCTTAGCAACAACAGAAACGAATACTGAAGTATCGTCCATAGTCGCCATTACAGCAGCAGTAGCTTGACGTGCAATTACGCCCGTTTCTAGAGTAACGGTGTGGTTACCGTACTGGAACGATTTTACAACTGGTTTTTCAAACATTGTATATCCTTAGCTCTAAAGTCAGACTTTAGATTAAGTGAATAATGACTCAAGACATTACCAATCGCGACTAGTGAAAAGGGACTTAGGATGGTGACTCTTTGTATGTGTTCATACGCCGAATTAAGACCAAATCCGCCTTTGAATAGTCGCGACCTATTGGCCGACATCTGTGACTGTAATCTCTTGAGAGGTTGATTGCCAAACGCTGAAAACGCTATAGGCGGGCGTAGTATAAACTATTTTTATTAGGAGATATATTTCCTATCAGAAAAAGCCAGATGATATTCTGAGCATCCAGCCTAGCATTTTCTTACAGGCACAAAAAAAGGAGCATAAATGCTCCTTTTCTTCAAACTGTCTTTGCAGACATCGCTATTAGCGACGTAGGCCTAGACGCTTGATTAGGTCTTGGTAACGAGCAAGGTTTTTGCCTTTCAAGTAATCAAGAAGCTTACGACGGCTAGAAACCATACGTAGTAGACCACGACGGCTGTGGTGATCGTGTTTGTGCGCTTTGAAGTGACCTTGTAGGTGGTTGATAGAAGCAGTAAGTAGTGCTACTTGTACTTCTGGTGAACCTGTGTCGCCTTCAGATTGTGCGTATTCTGCAACGATTGCTGCTTTAGTTTCTGCATTCAGAGACATAATTCTCTCCTGATAAGAGTAAGTTTATATTTGTAGCAGCCAATCTCTGATTCAGCCGCTACGCGAGCCGAGGATTATAGGGAAGTTTGTCAGTTGGTGCAATAACAATCGAACCCATTAAAAACGAAAAAAGCGAACCACCTAAATTAGGCGTTCGCTTTCTATCTTATTTGCTCACTTTTCACGACTCAGCGCTAAGATCCGATGTAAGCGCTACGCTTGTGGCTCTTCATCTCTGAAAACAACCAAACGCTTCGGTGCAACTCGGCCATCTTCAGCAATCTGAGCTACGCCGACAAACAGCTTCTCTTCGCCACTTGTCATACGAACCGTGCCTTCAGTTGGCGCACCAGCAACCTGAACTGGCATACCGTGCTGAACTAGGTCAGTCAGTTCCGCGTTCAGGTTTACTTCTGGTAAGTCTTCAACGGCAGTGTCCATTGGCATCAGCAGTGGATCAAGCAGCTCTTTCGGTGCAATTTCTTGCGCCTGTGCTTGCTCTAGGATCTCGTTTAACTGCTCCAAAGTCACCATACGCTCGTATGGGTACTTTGCGACACCTGTACGACGAAGCATGGTCACGTGAGCACCACAACCTAGCATTTCACCAAGGTCGTCGGTAATTGTGCGGATGTATGTGCCTTTCGAACAATGCACTTCCATTTCAACTTCATCACCTTCAAAGCGAAGCAGTTCAATAGAGTACACAGTGATCTTACGAGACTCACGAGGAACCTCGATACCTGCACGTGCGTATTCGTACAAAGGCTTACCTTGATACTTCAATGCCGAAAACATTGATGGTATCTGATCGGTTTCACCCTTGAAGCTCGCAATGCAACGTTCAAGCTGTTCTTGAGTCACGTTAACATCACGTGTCTCTACCACTTCACCATCAGAGTCAGAGGTATTGGTACGCTCACCAAGCTTAGCGATAACAACGTAGCGCTTATCAGAATCTAGAAGAAACTGAGAGAACTTCGTTGCTTCACCAAGACAAATTGGCAGCATGCCAGTCGCAAGAGGATCCAGAGCACCGGTGTGCCCTGCCTTCTCTGCAAAGTAAATACGCTTTACTTTTTGCAGTGCATCATTAGACGAAATGCCAGTCGGCTTATCTAATAGAATTACCCCGTTGATAGGGCGACCTTTACGACGGCGAGCCATTACTCTTCGCCCTTAGACTGAGCTTCGTCAGTGCGGCCAGCTTCTTCTTGCTTACGCTTATCATCGTTCAGAACTTCACTTACTAGGTTAGACATACGCATGCCTTCTACTAGTGTGTTGTCGTAAGTAAAACGAACTTCAGGCGTTAGACGGTGGCGAATACGCTTACCAAGAGCCATACGAACTGGCACTTCATGCTCTTTAAGAGCTTTAAGGCATGATTCAGGAGTTTGCTCACCAACACACAGGAAAGTCACGAACACTTTTGCGTAAGCAAGGTCACGAGACACTTCTACGTCTGAGATAGTTACCATACCAATACGTGAGTCACGAACTTCACGTTGTAGGATAAGAGCAAGCTCTTTTTGAAGCTGCTGAGACACACGTTGTGTGCGGCTAAATTCTTTTGACATTTTCTTTTCTCACTTAGAAAGATGGGGGGCTTGGTAATTACCAGCCCCCCATGGTGTATTCAACAACCGATTACTTATTACCTTTACTAGTAATGTTAGTAACCTTAGTCAATATGTCGAGTCGTACAGACTGATTAGTCTAGAGTACGTTTAACCTCAACGATTTCGAATACTTCGATCTGGTCACCAACGCGAACGTCGTTGTAGTTCTTAACGCCGACACCACACTCGTAACCGTTCTTAACTTCTTGTACGTCATCTTTAAAGCGACGAAGTGACTCTAGTTCACCTTCGTAGATAACAACGTTTTCACGAAGTACGCGGATTGGGTTGCTACGCTTAATCGTACCTTCAGTCACGATACAACCAGCGATTGCACCAAGTTTAGGCGACTTAAATACGTCACGAACTTGTGCAAGACCAATGATCTCTTGACGGAATTCAGGAGCAAGCATACCGCCCATCGCCTGTTTAACTTCGTCAATTAGTTGGTAAATGATTGAGTAGTAACGTAGATCTAGGTTTTCGTTCTGAACCGTGTTACGCGCAGTTGCGTCAGCACGAACGTTGAAACCAAGGATGATAGCGTTAGAAGCTGCAGCAAGCGTTGCATCAGTTTCAGTAATACCACCAACACCAGAACCTACGATGTTCACTTTCACTTCGTCAGTTGACAGTTTCAGTAGAGAGTCAGCAATCGCTTCTACAGAACCTTGAACGTCAGCTTTAAGTACCACGTTAAGCTCAGCAACTTCGCCAGCCGTCATGTTCGCGAACATGTTCTCTAGTTTCGCTTTTTGTTGGCGAGCTAGTTTAACATCACGGAATTTACCTTGACGGTAGTTCGCAACTTCACGTGCTTTACGCTCATCACGTACAACAGTCGCTTCATCGCCTGACGAAGGAACACCAGAAAGACCTAGAATTTCTACAGGAATAGATGGACCTGCAGTTTCGATGTCTTTACCGTTTTCATCACGCATTGCACGAACACGGCCGTACTCTTGACCACAAAGAACGATATCGCCTTTGTTTAGAGTACCAGACTGTACTAGTACTGTTGCAACTGGACCACGACCTTTATCAAGACGAGATTCAACAACAACACCAGACGCCATGCCTTCTTTAACCGCTGTAAGTTCAAGAACTTCAGACTGAAGAAGGATAGCTTCTAGAAGACCATCGATGTTTGTACCCTGTTTAGCAGAGATGTGAACGAAGATGTTCTCACCACCCCATTCTTCAGGGATAACGTCGTATTGAGCTAGCTCATTCTTAACGTTGTCTGGGTTTGCACCCTCTTTATCGATCTTGTTCACAGCAACAATCAGAGGAACGCCTGCCGCTTTCGCGTGCTGGATTGCTTCGATTGTTTGTGGCATTACGCCATCGTCTGCTGCAACTACAAGTACAACGATATCTGTCGCTTGAGCACCACGAGCACGCATAGCTGTAAACGCCGCGTGTCCAGGAGTATCAAGGAAAGTGATCATACCGTTGTCAGTATCTACGTGGTAAGCACCAATGTGCTGCGTGATACCGCCAGCTTCGCCAGAAGCAACGTGTGCTTTACGAATGTAATCAAGTGTTGAAGTTTTACCGTGGTCAACGTGACCCATGATAGTAACAACAGGAGCACGACCTTCAGCGATAGCATCGCTATCACGGTCAGCTAGTACTGCTTCTTCAAGTTCGTTTTCTTTACGTAGGATTACCTTGTGACCCATTTCTTCAGCAACAAGTTGTGCTGTTTCTTGGTCGATCACTTGGTTGATAGTCGCCATAGCGCCCATCTTCATCATTACTTTGATAACTTCAGTTGCTTTAACTGACATTTTGCTAGCCAGTTCAGAAACAACGATAGTTTCGCCGATAGCAACGTCAGATTTAGCAACAGTCGCTGATTTATCGAAGCCTTGCTGCATTGAAGTTGGTTTAGCAAGCTTACCTTTACCGCCACGACCACGCTGGTTACGACCACCACGGTTGTTTGCAGGTTGGTTAGCAGGAGCTGCTTTCTTCTTGCGACGACGAGGTGCTTTCTCATCTTTCTTATCTGCCGCATCTTCAGCTTCACGAGCGTAAGTAGAAGTAGTCACATGGTAATCCGCAGATTTCTCTTGCTCTTTCTTCTTCTTCTCTTCTTCAGACCAACGTTCTTGGTTCTCTTCTGCTAACTTACGAGCTTCTTCAACAAGCTTAGCTGCTTCAGCTTCTGCTTTACGAGTTGCTTCTAGCTCTTGACGAGCCTTAAGTTCATCCGCTTCTTTTTTCGCTTGTGCGTTAGCGTCTGCATTTTTTGAATTCATGTCTTTTTTAGCCTTTTCAGCTTGTGCGCGTTGAGCCTTCTCTTCAGCTTCACGTTTTGCATCCGCTTCACGTGTTACTTTTTCTTCAGCTTCGCGCTGTGCTTTCTCTGCAGCATCACGTTTCGCTTGCTCTTCAGCATCGCGTTGTGCTTTCTCTTCCGCTTCACGATTAGCTACTTCCTCAGCTTCACGTTTCGCTTCATCTTCAATAGTGCTGCGCTTCACGTAAGTACGCTTTTTACGTACCTCTACTTGAACATCCTTACTCTTACCGCCTCCAGCGGCAACACTTAGCGTGCTGCGGGTCTTGCGTTGAAGAGTTAAACGAGTCGGTTCTGTTTCGCCTGAAGTATCGCCGTGCTCCTTTTTAAGGTGCGTTAGCAATGTTTGCTTCTCTGAATCAGTCACTTGATCCGACCCTTCTTTCTTCATGCCTGCATCAGCAAGTTGTTCAATTAAGCGGTCAACTGGCGTACCAATCTCTTCACTCAGTGCTTTAACTGTTAATTGTGTCATACCGCTTTCTCTCCTTGCTGAATTATTCTTCGTCGCCGAACCAACAGATGTTACGCGCAGCCATAATTAGCTCGCCTGCACGCTCTGCAGTTAGGTCTTCGATGCCTTCTAGTTCATCAACGCCTTGGTCAGCTAGGTCTTCCAGTGTCGCAACGCCTTTTGCTGCTAGCTTGTAAGCCATTTCACGCTCAAGACCTTCAAGTGCAAGTAAGTCTTCAGCAGGCTCAACACCGTCGAAAGTTTCTTCTTTCGCTAGCGCTAGAGTAGTCAGTGCGTCTTTTGCGCGGTTACGTAGTTCTTCAACGATACCTTCGTCTAGACCGTCTACTTCAAGAAGCTCGTTCACAGGAACGTATGCTACTTCTTCAAGCGTAGAGAAGCCTTCTTCAACAAGCATTTGAGCAAAGTCTTCTTCAATGTCTAGGTGCTTCATGAAGTTTTCAATAGAAGCAACTGCTTCTTCTTGGTGCTTCTTCTCAAGATCAGCAACAGTCATTACGTTCAGTTCCCAACCAGTAAGTTGAGACGCTAGACGTACGTTTTGACCGCTACGGCCAATCGCTTGTGCTAGGTTATCCGCTTCAACAGCGATATCCATAGAGTGTGCGTCTTCATCAACGATGATTGAAGCAACATCAGCAGGAGCCATTGCGTTGATTACGAATTGAGCCGGGTTATCATCCCAAAGAACGATATCAATACGCTCACCACCAAGATCGTTAGAAACAGCTTGTACACGTGCGCCACGCATACCAACACACGCACCAACTGGGTCAATACGTTTGTCGTTTGTTTTCACAGCGATTTTAGCACGAGAACCGGCATCACGTGCAGCACCTTTAAGTTCAATTAGCTCTTCACCAATCTCAGGCACTTCAACACGGAATAGTTCAGCTAGCATTTCTGGCTTCGAACGAGTAACGAAAAGCTGGAAACCACGAGCTTCTGGTTTAACTGCGTAAAGAAGACCACGAACACGGTCACCTGGACGGAAGTTTTCACGAGGAAGTTGGTCATCACGAAGGATTACCGCTTCAGCGTTGTTACCTAGGTCTAGGATAATAGTGTCACGGTTAACTTTCTTAACTGCGCCAGTTACTAGCTCGCCTTCGTTATCGATGAACTGCTCAACGATTTGAGCGCGTTCAGCTTCACGTACTTTCTGTACGATAACTTGCTTAGCCGTTTGAGTCGTAATACGGTCAAACGTTACTGATTCGATATCATCTTCAATGAAACCGCCAAGTTCGATCTCTGGGTCATCGTACTTTGCAGCTTCAATAGAGATTTCTTTTGTTGGGAATTCAACTTCCTCAACAGCTTCCCAACGACGGAAAGTTTCGAAATCACCCGTTTTACGGTCAATTTCAACACGAACTTCAATTTCTAGTTCGCTTTTCTTTTTTGTTGCCGTTGCAAGCGCGATTTCAAGCGCTTCAAAAATACGCTCACGAGGAACTGCTTTCTCATTTGAAACAGCTTCTACTACCGCCAAAATTTCTTTGTTCATTAATCTAGCCTCTTAAGCTCTTCTCTCTAGGAGAACTAAAATTTAGGGATCAGGTTAGCTTTCGCAATATTGCTCAGGACGAATTCTTCTTCTTGTCCTTCAACCAATACTTTCACTGTCTCGCCTTCGATAGATTGGATATCACCTTTCCATTTACGACGGTTGCCGACAGCCATTTTCAAAACGATGCTTACCTCGTGACCAATAAATTGTTGGTAATGCTCTGCTTTGAACAGTGGTCTCTCTAAACCTGGTGAAGACACTTCAAGGTTATAAGCCACTGAAATTGGATCTTCAACGTCCATTACGGCACTTACTTGGTGACTAACTTCAGCGCAATCATCTACATTGATACCGTTTGGTGAATCGATGTAAATACGTAGCGTTGAGTGCTCACCAGCACGAATAAATTCTAATCCAACTAACTCATAACCTGATGCTGCTACTGGAGCGTCAAGCATTTCAGTAAGTTGTCTTTCTAAACCAGTCATTTAACCACTCCAGAAACAAAAAAAGGGCTCAAAGCCCAATTTAAATTCCAAGCAAACATTATCTAAATACATTTACAAATGCTTAGATAACAAAAAACCCCGTATAAGCCGGGGTTTTTGTTGCTGGACCCTTATATGTTAAGTGCCATCACATTCGATATCGCACTTAACTCACAGTGAGGTTCACACTGTGCAAACTTGCAACCAATACAAGCTATATAATAGCATTGAAATTGGTTGCGGGAGCCGGATTTGAACCGACGACCTTCGGGTTATGAGCCCGACGAGCTACCAAACTGCTCCATCCCGCGTCCGACTTGCGAGCATTATACGCCCAACAAGATGTTTTACAAGTTTGTAAACATGGTGCCGAGAGAGGGACTCGAACCCTCACACCCTAAGGCACTAGCACCTCATGCTAGCGTGTCTACCAATTTCACCATCTCGGCATCAAATCTTTACAGATTATTGTGGAATTTCGTCGCCTTGCGCCGGAACTTCACTCACTGCATCATCAGCTTGTTGAATCACCTGACCTTGGGTCGGGTCAATCCATTGTGACTCAGTTTTATGTGTAGACATATTACCAAGCACTAAGCTAAGGATAAAAAATGTAGTTGCAAAAATTGCAGTCATTCGGGTAAGGAAATTTCCTGAGCCACCAGCACCAAACACAGTGTTTGAAGCGCCAGCACCGAAAGAGGCTCCCATATCTGCGCCTTTACCTTGTTGAATCAACACTAGGCCAATTACACCAAGCGCTGCCAACAGGTAAATCACAAGTAGAACTGTAAACATTTTTCCACCTATGTTCCTAATTGTTGAGCCAGCGCCGTTCAAAAAACTATTTTTAAGAACAAGGCTAGCGACCTCCTAACTGAAGGCCGAGCAATACTAGCGAATGCGACGATGGCTGACAAGGAGAATTTGCTAAAAAATAAGCCTTTACCAAGTGAGTGGTCAAAAAAAGGTCAAAAGCGACACAAAACTCATTTACGTCTCTCTTGACCGTTATATCTTTTGACCGTGAGATAACTCAATCACTTCTAATCACAGGCGCTATTCGTTACGCCGGCTAAGTAAAAGGTTAAATTAGCAGTTTGCTTTTACTGCATCTGCAATCTTAAGCGCTGATGCTTGAACAAGCTCTGCATCTTCGCCTTCAACCATGACACGCAGTAGTGGCTCGGTACCAGACTTGCGTAATAGCACACGACCTTTCTCGCCAAGCTCAGCTTCTACTTCAACAACCGCTGCTTTTACCGCTTCGGCTTCTAGTGGGTTTGAATCTCCGCTGAAACGAACGTTTTCTAGAACTTGAGGGTACAACGTCATGCCCTGAGACAACTCATTCAGTGTCATTTCGCTATCAACAACTGAAGCCAAAACTTGCAGAGCAGCAACGATAGCATCACCCGTCGTCACTTTATCTAGTAGGATAACGTGCCCCGAGTTTTCAGCGCCGATCTTCCAGCCTTTAGCAAGAAGCTGTTCCATTACGTAACGGTCACCAACAGCAGCACGTACAAACGGAATACCTAACTGCTTAAGGCCGTTTTCCATACCCAGGTTGGTCATTAGTGTACCAACAACGCCGCCTTTCAACTCACCGCGACGCAGTGCATCACGAGCAATAATGTAAGCGATTTGGTCGCCATCAACTTTGTTGCCTAGCTCGTCAACCATGATGATACGGTCACCATCACCATCAAAGCCAAGACCTAATGCCGCTTTTTCTTCAAGCACTTTTGCTTGCAGAGCACGTACATCCGTCGCACCGACTTCGTGGTTGATGTTAGTACCGTTTGGCTCAACACCAATCGCAACGACCTCAGCACCCAGTTCTTTAAATACAGCAGGCGCAATGTGGTAAGTCGCACCATGTGCACAATCGATAACGATCTTCATGCCAGCTAATGTCATTTTATGTGGGAACGTACTTTTACAGAACTCGATGTAACGGCCAGCCGCATCGTTCAAACGTACTGCTTTACCTAGCTCTGAAGAATCAACACATTCGATGTCTTTATCCAACTCTGCTTCAATTGCCAACTCGATATCGTCCGGCAGTTTTGTTCCCTCAGAAGAGAAGAACTTGATACCGTTATCGTAGTATGGGTTGTGTGATGCAGAGATAACAATACCGGCTTCAGCGCGGAAGGTTTGAGTTAGGTAAGCCACAGCAGGTGTTGGCATTGGGCCAGTAAACGTAGCCTGAAGACCAGCAGCAGCAAGGCCAGCTTCTAGCGCTGACTCAAGCATGTAACCAGAGATACGAGTATCTTTACCAATGATGACTTTCTTTGTGCCTTGCTTCGCAAGAACACGACCCGCAGCCCAGCCAAGCTTCAGAACAAAATCAGGTGTAATCGGGTACTGGCCTACTTTGCCACGCACACCATCTGTGCCGAAATAACGTCTTTTATCAGACATAGTGATTTTCCTTAATTATATTTAGTGATTGTTGTTCATCACTTCGATTATTTTCATCGCTTCCAGTGTCTCCTCGACATCATGAACGCGAATAATTTGTGCGCCTTTCATCGCGGCAATCGTCGCGCAAGTGACGCTTGCGACCATGCAGTCGGCCGGAACCTTGTCTAGCAATTTAAAGATCATCGATTTTCTCGACATCCCCGCTAAAACAGGTAAGCCTAACGAATGAAACTTTTCAAGATGCGCTAGTAGGTGATAATTGTGTTCGATGGTTTTCCCAAAGCCAAAGCCAGGGTCAAGGATCAGCTGATCTTTTGAAATACCCACCGCCTCACACGCTTCTACCCTTTCTTGCAAGAATGCTTCTACATCCTGAAGAACATCATCATAACTTGGGTTAGCTTGCATGGTTCTCGGCTGACCTTTCATGTGCATCAGACAAATCGGAACATTAGCATCAGCGGCGACTTGTAATGCTCCAGGCTCTTGCAAAGCGCGCACATCATTGATCAAATCAGCGCCCGCTTCAACAGCTTGGCGCATCACTTCCGCTTTACTGGTATCTATCGAGATCCACACATCAAACTTGGCACGAATGGCTTTAATAGCAGGAATGACACGGGCAAGCTCCTCTTCTAACGAAACATCAGGAGCGCCAGGTCGAGTTGACTCACCACCAATATCGATAATGCTAACGCCCGCTTGAACCATGCGTTCAGCTTGCTGTAAGGCATTATCAAGTGAGTTAAATTTCCCACCGTCAGAGAAAGAGTCAGGGGTGACATTGAGGATGCCCATAACATGTGGGCGATCTAACACGAGAGTTTTATTCTTTGCTTTTAATATCATGGAAGGCCGATCTTAAAGGGAAAAACACCATAGGCTATAAACAGAAAAACCCTGAGCGTACTCAGGGTTTTAATTTATAACTTAGTGATTAAGAATCTTTGTTTTGAGCATCATCTGTTTCAGATTTAACTTCTTCAACTTTCGACTCTTCAGCTTTTGGTTCCGCTTTAGCTTCTTCTGCCTTAGCTTCAGGTTTTGCTTCTTCCTTTGTAGGTTCAGCTTTTACCTGATCACCCCAACCAGCTGGATCACGAATCTCTTGCTTACGCTCCATCAAGTCATCAATTTGACCTGCATCGATCGTTTCGAACTTCATTAGAGCGTCTTTCATCGAATGCATGATATCCATGTTATCTTCAAGAATCTTCTTAGCTCTATCGTAGTTACGGTCGATAAGGATACGAATCTCTTCATCGATAAGCTTAGTCGTGTCATCAGAAACGTGCTTAGCTTGGCTCATGCCGCGACCTAGGAAAACTTCACCTTCTTCTTCTGCGTAAAGAAGAGGACCCAATTTCTCAGAGAAGCCCCACTGCGTAACCATCTTACGAGCAATATCAGTTGCACGTTCGATATCGTTAGACGCACCAGTTGACACTTTGTCTTTACCGTAAATAAGTTCTTCAGCAAGACGACCACCGTACAGGCTAGAAATCATAGACTCTAGATGTTGGCGAGACATGCTCACACGATCTTGCTCTGGCAAGTACATGGTTACACCAAGCGCACGACCACGTGGAATGATTGACACCTTGTACACTGGATCGTGTTCAGGTACCAAACGACCAACAATTGCGTGACCCGCTTCGTGGTAAGCCGTTGACTCTTTCACTTCTTCAGACATAACCATTGAACGGCGCTCTGCACCCATCATAATTTTGTCTTTCGCAAGTTCAAACTCAACCATAGATACATTGCGCTTGTTACCACGAGCAGCAAATAGCGCCGCTTCGTTCACAAGGTTCGCAAGATCTGCACCAGAGAAGCCTGGAGTACCACGAGCGATCAGCGACGGTTCAACATCACCTGATAGTGGCACTTTACGCATGTGTACTTTAAGAATCTGTTCACGACCACGTACATCCGGTAGACCAACCACAACTTGACGGTCAAAACGACCAGGACGAAGTAATGCAGGGTCTAGTACGTCTGGACGGTTAGTCGCAGCGATAACGATAATACCTTCGTTACCTTCGAAACCATCCATCTCAACCAACATTTGGTTCAGTGTTTGTTCACGTTCATCGTGACCACCACCAACACCAGCGCCACGTTGACGACCTACAGCATCAATTTCATCGATAAAGATGATACAAGGTGCCGCTTTCTTCGCTTGTTCGAACATGTCACGCACACGAGATGCACCAACACCAACAAACATTTCAACGAAGTCAGAACCAGAGATAGTAAAGAACGGTACTTTCGCTTCACCGGCAATCGCTTTTGCAAGCAATGTTTTACCCGTACCAGGAGGACCAACCAACAGGATACCTGTCGGGATCTTACCACCTAGCTTTTGGAAGCGGCTTGGGTCACGAAGGTAGTCCACAAGCTCTTTCACGTCTTCTTTTGCTTCGTCACAACCAGCAACATCAGCAAACATGGTTTTGATTTGTTCTTCGCTCATCATTCGAGCTTTACTCTTACCGAAAGACATCGCGCCTTTACCGCCGCCGCCGCCTTGCATTTGACGCATGAAGAAAATCCATACACCAATCAGTAAGATCATTGGGAACCATGAGATGAAGATAGTGCCAAGCAGGCTCTGCTCTTCAGGTGGTGTACCCTGAACTTTTACGTTTTGATTAATTAAGTCATCAAGTAGCTTTTGATCATAAACAGGCATGTAAGTTACATACTTAGAACCACCACCACGACGTGTGAAAGTGATTTCGCTGTTATTGAACTGTGCGTCTTGAATCTGGCCTTGGCCAACTTCCTGTACAAACGTGGTGTAATCTACTGCTCTGCCGTTACTTTCCCCAGGGCCGAAGCTCTGGAATACCGACATCAACACTACCGCGATAACAAGCCACAGAATTAAATTTTTTGCCATGTCACTCAAGGTGTAAGCCTCTCGATAACTAATTGTAATTAAAGGTAGGGTACTACAGTTTGTAACCTGTAGCCATGTTGTTAACTCTCACTCTTGGAAGAGAATCGTTAACCTTTGTAACCAGTGGCTACGATAAACACTTCACGAGATCGAGCTCGAGAAGAGTCGGGTTTTCTAACTTTTACTGTTTTAAACATCTCGCGGACGTCCTTAACGTATTGGTCAAACCCTTCGCCTTGGAATACTTTTACAACAAAACTACCATTGGTAGCTAGAACTTGTCGACACATATCCAAAGCTAATTCAACTAAATACATAGCTCTTGGCTGATCCACAGAATTGTTGCCTGCTATATTAGGTGCCATATCTGACATCACGACATCAACCATGTTTGGTTGTATACGTTCCAACAAGGCATCTAGCACAGCTTCTTCGCGGAAATCGCCTTGTAAAAAGCTAACACCAGCAATCGGATCCATTGGTAACAAGTCACACGCAATGATTTGTCCGTTGTCTCCAACAATCTTAGCAGCATATTGAGACCAACCGCCAGGTGCTGCACCCAAATCCACAATGGTCATCCCAGGAGACAGCAATTTATCTTTCGTTTGAATCTCTTCCATTTTGAAATAAGCACGTGAACGATAGCCTTTCTTTCTTGCTTCATTTGCGTACTTGTCGTCGAAGTGTTCCTTCAACCAACGGCCTGAACTGGCCGAGTGTTTCTGTTTGCTCATTGGATACCTAAATTGGAGGAAAGTACTAATTGCTGAATAAATTATAGTCTTCAGCTTTAGATGGCGTTAAAATAGGTTTTTTCAACCCTAATAGTAAAGAAAATTGGCCGCGTAATGAACCTAAGTACCAAACAAAAGCAGCATCTAAAGGGCCTAGCTCACAGTTTAAAACCTGTTGTGCTAATGGGCGCAAATGGACTTACTGAAGCTGTTCTAGCGGAAATCGAATTAGCTCTAGACCACCACGAACTGATCAAGATTAAAGTTGCATCAGAAGACCGTGAGACTAAGCAACTGATTATCGATGCAATTGTACGTGAAACTAAAGCTGAGAAAGTACAGACTATCGGTAAAGTTCTAGTACTGTTCCGCCAGTCAGAAGCACGTAAAATCGAGATTCCACGTAAATAAGCGAGTTTGATATAAGCTAACTTCACTAATAGGAAGCCACAGCGCTTATCTTTTAGTGTAGCGTGAGAAACGAAAAAGGTCGCATTTAGCGACCTTTTTACTTATCAGAAACAAAGAAAATTCAATTAGATATATTCTACTTTGTCGATTTCGAAGTCTTTGTCACCACCAGGGGTAGAGATCATGACTTCGTCGCCTTCCATTTTACCGATAAGACCGCGAGCAATTGGCGATTTCACAGAAATGCGACCCGTTTTGATGTCTGCTTCGTCTTCTGAAACGATTTGGTAGCGGAACTCATCATCGGTATCCACATCAATCAGTGTCACTGTCGTACCAAAGATAATCTTGCCCGTATTATCCATTTGCGTTACATCGATGATCTGAGCCAGTGATAGCTTATATTCAATATCACGGATCTGAGCTTCACAAATACCCTGCTCTTCACGAGCGGCGTGGTATTCAGCATTCTCTTTCAGGTCACCTAGTTCACGTGCTTCACCAATAGCTGCTGAGATAACAGGGCGTAGCTTAAGTAGGCGATCTAATTCGTCACGTAGCTGCTGAGCGCCACGTACTGTCATTGGAACCTTTTCCATTTTTTACCTCTATGCCAAAGCTTTCTTTGGCCAACATAAATACACCCAACGTATTTATTGGGTGATAGAAACAAAACGATTTGGCTTAGTGTAAACAAACTTTATGGCTAAATCACCTTTATTCCACTTTGCGTTATAAAAGCTTTATCTAGGTCTAAATTACAGACATCACAAAAATGAATAATAACCTCCCCATCAATAAGTGGAGAGCTAAATACCTAAAAAAACAAAAAACAAACAAAATAAACACAGATCACACTTTTATAAAATACACTCAAAAACAACCACTTAAACAAAAAAGATATAATAAAACAGTGTTCATTTTTTAGTTTTATATCATTTTACTAACTGACCATGGAACTTTAGAGGTAAAAAGTAACCCATGGATTGCACTGGCATTTTCAGACTTCTGTTCTAATCATGATTATGAAGCCTGATTAATACAGGCAATACACAAAAGGGTTCAAATCCTTAATAAAACTTCTATGGACAGTAATTAGGAAATAATAACATGAACAAGACTATGATCGCGCTTGCTGTATCTGCTGCAGCTCTTGCTACTAACGCAGTGGCAGCCGACGGTAAACAAGCTGGTGATATTGCCGGTACTTCTGTATACAGCTCAAACGGCACTTCTCTAGAAATCGGTGGTCGTGCTGAAGCTCGTCTATCTCTAAAAGATGGCAAAGCACAAGACAACACTCGTGTACGTCTTAACTTCCTAGGTAAAGTTGAAATCCAAGACGGCCTATACGGCGTTGGTTTCTACGAAGCAGAATACAACGCAAACGACTACGAAGGCGATGCTGATTCTATCGATCACCGTTACACATACGCTGGTATCGGCGGTACATTCGGTGAAGTAACTTACGGTAAAAACGACGGTGCGCTAGGCGTTATCACAGACTTTACCGATATCATGTCTTACCACGGTAACTCAGCGGCATACAAAATTGCAGCGGCTGACCGTACAGACAACATGCTTTCTTACAAAGGTGAATTCCAAGACCTAGCAGTTAAAGCAAGCTACCGTTTCGCTGACCGTTCTGAAACTGCAGCAGGCGACTTCACTGACAACAACGAAGATGGCTACTCTCTATCTGGTATCTACTCAATCGGCGACTCTGGCTTTAAGCTAGGTGCTGGTTACGCTGATCAAGACGAGCAAAACGAATACATGCTAGCGGCTTCTTACCGCACTGAAGCTCTATACTTTGCTGGTACGTTCACAGACGGTGAGCTAGCGAAAGATAACGGTGATTACACTGGTTACGAATTCGCAGCAGCATACACACTAGAAAAAACTGCATTCACACTAACGTACAACAACGCAGAAACTGACGGTGAAACTTCAGCTGACAACGTTGCAATCGATGCGACTTACTACTTCAAGCCGAACTTCCGTACGTACATCTCGTACAACTTCAACCTAATCAGTGAAAATGACACAATTGGTACTGTAGGTTTGGGTAACGGTACTGCATCTAAAGCAGACGCTGAAGACGAGCTAGCTCTAGGTCTACGTTACGACTTCTAATTCTGATTATCTAATTGATTAATTAGTTAATTGAGAATCAAAACGCCCGCTATCTAGCGGGCGTTTTTTATATCTGTATACTGAAAACATCAGCCATCCAAGAAATCTTCTATGCGCCTTCTATCCACACTACTGGTATGTAGTTTTTCCATTAGCGCTTTCTCAGTTAACGCTTTCGCTTACCCCCCTCTAGATAAACTGCCTGATGGCAGTAGCACCAGTGTAATTTTGGAATCCCTGAAAGGCGATTCAAACAAACTGAATTCCAATAGTGATGGCTTCTACCCACCCGCCAGTACTTTGAAGCTGGTGACAGCTTTGGCGGCTAAGTTGGAGTTAGGGGATGACTTTCACTACACGACCAGCATTGTTCGTTCTGGTAATGACTCTATCATTTCATTTAGTGGCGACCCAACGCTGCAACGAGAACAGCTTAAAAGCCTTTTGGCTCAATACGCTAAGTCTCAATCAAGAACCATCAAAGGCAACTTATACCTCGATAACTCGACTTTTACGGGCTATCAGCGAGCGGTGGGGTGGCCTTGGGACATTCTAGGCGTTTGTTACAGTGCGCCTTCGAGTGCAATGACCTTAGACAGCAACTGTGCACAAGCCTCTATTTATACAAAAGATAATGGCAGCACTCGGGTTTATATTCCCGCTCACTATCCGATAGACGTGACGACCACCGCTGCCACGGTAACTCGCTCTGGGCAGAAGGCAACACAATGCGACTTGGAGCTCATCACCACACCAGATAACGCTTACAAGCTCTCTGGTTGCTTGGTTGAGCGTAAAAAGCCACTGCCACTCAAGTTCGCGATTCAAAATCCAGAACTTTACACATATCAAGTCGTTACATCGCTTCTCAAAGAACTGAAAATAGAAGTAAAAGGTGATGTGATTATTGGTAAAAAAGCGCAAGCAGACAAAACCACGTTAGTCGCTAGTCACAACTCAGAAAAGCTTCCTGAACTGCTCGATATCATGCTCAAGAAGTCAGATAACCTTATCGCAGATAATCTAACTAAAACGCTAGGAGCAACATTTTATGTTCAACCGGGCAGCTTCAATAACGGCACTGAAGCAATAAAACAGATACTGCTGACCAAGGCTAATATTGACCTCAGTAAAGCGCAGCTCGTCGATGGTTCAGGGTTATCCAGAAATAACCGAATGAGGTCACAGACCATGGCTCAAGTGCTTCGTTATATCTGGGAAAACGATCAACAGCTCAGCCTGATTGAGGCTATGCCTACATCTGGCACTGATGGAACGCTCAAATACCGTCAGAGCATGAGAAAAGCACCGATTCAAGGCAACATTATCGCCAAGAGTGGTTCTCTATACGGCAGTTACAACATGGCGGGATACGGATTAGATAAAGCGGGAAAACCAAACTCTCTGTTTGTACAATTTGTCCGTGATTACTTCCCTGAAGAACAAGATCCAGACAGACCGGTAGAGGCTCCAATCACCCAGTTTGAGCGTGCTTTCTACAAAGATGTAGTTGAGTTCAGTCAAACACAAAGCAAATCGAAGTAATGTTTGGCTCTGTGTAAACTTCTACTCAAACAATAAAAATGGCGCTGAAGACCTTCAATCTGCAGCGCCATTTTTGTTTCTCAGATGTATTTAGCTATTTTTATAGGTGCCTATTTTTATAGGAGCTAAGCGATACCGAGGAATGAGTTAACCACAGTGAAGTAGATCCACATTCCTGAGATATCAACTATGGAAGCAAGCACTGGGCTCACTAACACCGCTGGATCAAGCTTAAATAGCCTAGCAACTATCGGCAATCCGCCACCCAGCACGGTTGATATGGTCACCTGAATAAACAGCGCTACCGCAATCGCTAACGCAATCATGTTGATGTCATAGCCACCTGTCGATTGGTTTTCGCTAAATAGCAGAATACGTCCAATCATCACTACAGCAATCGCTAGAGCTAGACAAATAGCAACTCTAAACTCTTTCCACAGAACATTAGCCCATTGGCGTTTTTTTAACTCACCTGTGGCTAAGGCTCTGATAACCAAAGTCGCGGCTTGTGTTCCGGTATTACCACCAGCAGCAGCAATTACCGGCATGTAGATAGCCAAAAGAACCAACTGACTGAGAATGTCTTCATACTGAGCAATTATAAGCCCTGAGACAATTCCCAATAGTGCTAGCGCAATAATCCAACCGATACGCTGCCTTACGTGGCTCATGACGCCAGTAGAAAGGTAGCCCTGTTGAGGCTCCACCTCTGAGTAAATCAGCCCTAGTTGGTGAGCTAGATGTCGAGAGCGCTTCTCAAAGCCCTGCTCTTCTAACTCACTAAGTAAAGTCTGAATCGTACTCAAAGAGCATTGTCCCAGCACTAACACCGCATCTTCGAGTGGCATTCGGTTCAAAAGATTAATTTGTTGTTCACGTCCGTACTGTTGAAATGCATTCGATACAGCTTGGATGTCTTGCTCTGAGTACAGAGCTTCAATAGATAAAAAAGTGTTGTTCATTACCGTCATGGCGAATCTCCCGATTGGCAAAGGTAACGACCATCAAAACAAATAGCATAAGTTTATAGATTTATAGATTTATAGATTTATGCGCACCAAGAGCTGAAAGCTACTGGTGTGTCTACTTGTTAGAATCTAGTGTGTGGAAAAGAATGAGGGGGAAAAACAAAGATACCCTACCCGAACGGCAGGACAATAGATCAATACCGAGACGGGTTATTCTTCTCCATTCAAACTAGGAGGATGGTCGGTATTGTTCATAAAAATCTCCAGAATTACTGTCAATATGACAGCGCGCATAGTGTAGCAATAGCCGTTCAAAAACTTCGTCAAATTCCTGTCAATAAATAGGGGTCAATAAAAAAGGCATCCGTAGATGCCTTTTCGTTAAATCATTGAGATTTAATATTACTTGATAGTAATACGAGCAAATTTACGCTTACCTACTTGGTAAACTGCAGTACCTGCTTCAGGTACGAATTTGCTGTCTTCAATCTTCTCGCCTTCAAGCTTAGCCGCGCCTTGCTTGATCATACGCATCGCATCAGAAGTCGAGTTTACAAGACCCGCTTCTTTTAGAACGTTCGCAATTGGCAGGCCTGCTTCGAATTCAAACTCCGGCATTTCATCAGGAACTTGGTTCTTAGCAAAACGGTTAACGAACTCTTGCTCAGCGGCTTCAGCATCTGCTTCACTGTGGAAACGAGCGATGATCTCTTTAGCAAGAAGCACTTTAACGTCACGCGGGTTCTTACCTGCATCAACGCCAGCTTTCAGTTCCGCAACTTCTTCAAGAGGACGGAAAGACAGCAGCTCGTAGTAGCTCCACATTAGATCGTCAGAGATAGACATGATCTTACCAAACATCTCGCTTGGTGCTTCGCTAATACCGATGTAGTTATGCGCAGACTTAGACATCTTCTTAACACCGTCTAGACCAACAAGTAGTGGCATCATTAGTACCGCTTGTGGTTTTTGACCTGCTGCTTTTTGCAGTTCACGACCCATTAGAAGGTTAAACTTCTGGTCAGTACCGCCAAGCTCAACGTCGCTCTCTAGTGCAACAGAGTCGTGACCTTGTAGAAGTGGGTACATGAATTCGTGGATTGCGATCGGTTGACCACCAGCGTAACGCTTTTTGAAGTCATCACGCTCAAGCATACGAGCAACAGTTTGGTTAGAAGCAAGACGAATCATGCCTTCAGCGCCAAGCTCAGATAGCCATTCAGAGTTGAAACGAATTTGCGTCTTCGCAGGATCTAGAATCTTGAATACTTGCTCTTTGTAAGTTTCAGCATTCTTCAATACGTCTTCGCGGCTTAGCGGTGGACGTGTTGAGTTTTTACCTGATGGGTCACCAACCATTGCAGTGAAATCACCGATAAGGAATGTCACTTCATGACCAAGCTCTTGGAAAGCACGAAGCTTGTTAAAGATAACCGTATGGCCTAGGTGGATATCTGGAGCTGTTGGATCGGCACCCAGCTTAATGCGTAAAGGACGACCTTCTTTTAGTTTTGCAATCAGTTCGTCTTCTGGAATCAGTTCTTCTACGCCACGTTTGATCTCGGCTAGTGCAGCTTCAATACTCGCCATTCTTGTTCACTCCCACAGATTTGGCAAAAATACATTAATTAGACATCTTACTTGAATAGCGATGTATTTTGAAACCAGTTACACTATTCCGTCGTCGATTTTCATAATATTTACAGAACGAACCGGAACATGTTGTCTATTTTTGCACGCCTTCCTATTTTGCACCGGGCTTTTATCGCATTTTTTAGTGCCATAATTTTCGTCGCGATTTTCTTACTCCCCGACGTCAACAGTTTGCGTGACGATTCGGGCGCTTTAGTTGTGGGAAAACATTACCCACTGACTATCAATGCCTCTGCACTTATTAGCTCAAGTGACGCTCCACCGACGGCAGTGCTCAATTGGGAGAAATACACCGTTCGCTCTGGCGAAAGCACCTCTGTTTTATTTGAACGTATTGGCCTCTCATACCGTCTGCTGATCACGCTACTCAATACCAATAATGATATTAAGAAGCAGCTGTCTAACCTAAGACCTGGTGATGTCTTGCAGTTCGGCTTTGATGAAAACAACGACCTTATTCAGTTAAAACGACAACTTAGTGCGTTTGAAAGCTTCAAGATCACTAAATCTGGCGATTCTTTCTCATCAAGTTTCGACAAAAAAGAAGTGGTATACCAATACAATTATGCCGAAGCCAACATCACCTCTAACTTCTGGAACGCTGGCGTCAGCGCAGGTTTAACCGCAAACCAAATTATGGAACTGGCCGGCATCTTCGGTTGGGATATCGACTTTGCGTTAGATATTCGTAAGAACGACAGCTTCAAAATCTTATACCAAGAGAAAGTGGTTGAAGGTGAAGTAGTTGGTCGCGGTAAGATCATGGCAGCCGTATTCAAAAACCAAGGCGATTCATTTACCGCGGTATTGGATGATAAAAGCGGCAACTACTTCGATGAAAATGGTCGTGCGATGAAGAAGGCGTTCTTGCGCTCACCAATTGATTTTCGTCGCGTAACATCGAACTTTAACCCTACCAGGAGACACCCAGTAACCGGTAAGATTCGAGCTCACCGCGGTACTGACTACGCAGCCCCTGTTGGCACGCCTATCTGGGCAGCCGGTGACGGTATTGTTCAGAAGTCAGGTTACAACCAATTCAATGGTAACTACGTGTTCATCCGCCACAGCAACACCTACATCACCAAGTACCTGCACATGAAGCGACGTATGGTGAAAACCGGTCAGCGCGTAAAACAAGGCCAAACCATTGGTACTTTGGGCGGTACAGGCCGTGTGACTGGCCCGCACTTACATTATGAATTCTTGGTTAATGGCGTACATAAAAATGCGCGTACCGTGAAATTGCCTCAATCCAAGTCGTTAACTGGTAAAGCAAAAGCAACCTTTATTGCCAACTCAGAGATTCGATTAAGAAACCTTGAGCGATACGGTCAGTTACTAGCGACTAACTAGGCGTTTGTAGCTTCACTGCAAAATAGAAAAATGCAAAGAGCGCCCATCAAGGCGCTCTTTTTTATGCTCACATACCACAACTAGCTACTGTTTTTCAGGTTTGTTGTTCCGTCCAAGCATTAACAAACAAGGGGTTAATACTAAAGTCAGCACCGTGGCAAACGCCAAACCACCAGCAATAGCGGTCGCAAGCTGTGACCACCATTGTGTACTTGGCGCGCCAAACTCTATCTTTTGATTAATCAGGTCGATGTTCATCTCTAACACCATCGGCATTAAACCTAAGATAGTCGTAACCGTCGTGAGCATTACTGGCCTTAAACGCTGAACACCGGTTCTTAGAATCGCATCTCGCTTGTCCAAGCCTCTTTTGATGAGCTGATTATAAGTATCAATCAACACGATGTTGTTGTTCACGACTATGCCGGCGAGCGCTATTACCCCAATTCCCGACATCACAATGCCAAACGGACGTTGGAAGATCAGTAAGCCAACGAACACGCCAACGGTCGAAAACAATACAGCACTCAGAATCAAAAACGCTTGATAGAAGCTATTGAACTGAGTAATCAGAATCAAAGCCATTACCGCCAAAGCAACCAAGAAAGCACTTTGTAAAAAGGCTGACGAGTTTTCTTGTTCTTCGTTTTGACCACGGATGCGAAATTCCACGCTACTCGGCAGCCCTAGCTCACTCAATGCTTGTTCGATCTTTGGTAGTTCGAGAGCAAGGTTATACCCTTCTTCCATATCCGCCATGATGTTCACCACACGCTTGCCATCAAGGCGTTTAATGGTGTCTTGCTTATGGTCGGGAACGATCTGAGCGAAATTAGTAATAGGTACTAAACCTGCTGGCGTTTTCACCCTAAGCTGGTCGAAGCGCCCGATATCACGCTTATCATTAGGGTAGCGCACCAAGATATCGACCTCTTCTGAAGAGTCATCGGGCAGATAATCACCAATCTTGAGACCATTAGTCACGAATTGAACGGTATTACCCACTAAGGTCGCATCAGCTGCAAAGCGCGCAGCATCGTCGCGGCGAATATCCACCTTCCAATCGATGCCATCTTTACTCGCAGTATCGCTGATATTGGTCAGTGCTTTATTTCCATCAGCCCAACCTCTCACAATTTTTGCAGCCTGATTGAGCTGCTCTGGAGTTCTTGCCGACAGCTCAATCACTAAGTCATTTTCAACCGGAGGCCCAGCATCAGGGAACTTATATTCAATCTCAACACCAGCGTATTGATCGGTTTGTACCTTCAACTCATCAATAATCGCCTTAACGCTGCGTCGATATTGCCAGTCAACAGGCGTAATTGAGATCAAACCAATCTGGTCGTCACCACCAGTACGCGTGTAAACGGTATCGAACTCATCATGATTGAGCATCATCAGTTCAATATCACGCATGATGTCATCCTTTTCTTGGATAGACAGATCCCCATGCGAGCGAACTTTGACATTAAAGAATGGCGGATCAACTTCTGGGAAGAACTCTGCACCTAGACCCGCTTTTGAATAAGTAAAACCAACTGCAACCGCGAGCAGTGCCGCACTGAACAAAATCTTAAAGGGGTGTTTAATCGCTAAAGAAAGCGTGTGGTAGTAAGCCTTGGTTAAACCAGTAGCCTGTGAAAAGTCACCATTATGCAGTGCGACCATTCGAGCTTGGCTTTTAGACGATACGTATTGAGGTTTGCCAATCAAACCGCCCAGCACGGGCACAAACAACAACGCCATGATCAATGATGCAGTTAAAGTCGCGATCAGAGTTAGTGGTAAGAACTTCATAAATTCGCCCGTCACATCAGGCCAAAACAGTAACGGAGCAAATGCGGCTAAGGTTGTGGCAGTCGATGCGGTTATCGGCCACGCCATCCGTTTCGCTGCATCTCGGTAAGCGGCTTTGCGCCCTTCACCCTCTTGCATTCGCCTGTCTGCAAATTCGGTCACCACAATCGCACCGTCTACTAGCATCCCCACCGCCATAATCAGAGAGAACAGCACTACGATGTTGACGGTTAAGCCAAACACCGAAAGAACCAATAACCCGGTTAGGAATGAGCCTGGAATGGAAATACCCACTAACAAAGCGGTACGCACACCAAGAATCGCGATGATAACGATCACCACCAGAATAATGGCGGATAAGATATTGTTTTGCAGATCATTAAGCATGATCTTCACATCTTTAGATTCATCCCAGGTGTATTTGACCAACAGGTTATTTGGCCATTCCGCTTGCTGCTGAGCACCAGCCATTACCGCTTTGACTAGCTCAACGGTTTCGATGATGTTCTCACCTGCACGCTTCTTGATATCCAACACCACCGCAGATTTGCCATCTAAACGAGCAAAACTTTCAGGATCTCGAAACGCTCGACGAACCGTAGCGACATCGCCAAAAGTGACCACCTGCTTGCCATCCACTTTAATAGGCAACTCAAGCACGTCTTTTAAGGAGTTAAATACCGAAGGGACTTTGACAGAAAAACGTCCGTAGCCAGTATCAACAAAACCTGCGGCCACCACTCGATTGTTCAGAGCGATCAGATTATAGATATCCGCTTGATCTAAGCTGTAGCTCTCCATCAATAACGGATCGACAATGATCTCGACGATGTCAGCGCGATCGCCCGCAATATCGACTTCAAGGATTTGGCGATAGCTTTCTAATTTGTCTCCAAGCTCTCGGGCAATTTGCACTATGGTGCGCTCAGGAACGGTACCGAATAGCACAACAGACAAAACAGGTTGCTCAGAAGCCAGCGTCACCTCATTTACGGTCGGTTCGTCACTGTCTTCTGGTAGTTTTGGTTTAGCCAGATCAACCGCGTCACGCACATCGGCCATTGCTTTGGTGAGATCGACGCCAACATTAAACTCCAACACAACAGAGGCATGCCCTTCTGCTGCGGTTGCTGTCATCTCTTTTACGCCTTCAATCGACCTCAGCTCTTGCTCAATAGGTCGAACCAATAAACGTTCTGCATCCGTTGGCGAGATCCCTTGGTGCCCGACCGAAACATAGATAATTGGGATGGTAATGTCTGGGCTCGATTCCTTAGGTATCGTGATATAGGTGACGACACCGGCTACAAGGATTAACGCTAAAAGGGAGAGCATTGTTCGAGCACGAGACAAGGCTGCATCAATAATTGAATACATCGGTTATCTCCTACTCTGCGGTTACGTTAGAGAGTTCAGCGACTTGCTCAACAGCAATCACCGAATCACCATCACGCACAAACCCTTGGCCTACTGTGATGATATCGACGCGTTGACCTAGCCCCGTGAGCCACACTCCATCTTGTTCGGCCTTTACTAGCTGAATGCCTACAAACTTCACCGTTGGTGAGTCATCGACTGAAACCAAGGTTTTGACCCCTAGGTTACCCGCCTCATCCAATGCTAGCATCGCCGGTGTTATCTTTATTGCATCTCTTGTTTCTAGGTTGAGTTTAACTTCGGCACTGACACCTGCTGGTAATAGGCCTTTAGAGTTATCGATTTCTATCTCGATTGGGAAGGTATTAGTAGCAACAGAAGAGATACGAGAAACATAGCGTAAACGGCCTTCCGCTTCTTCTCGCCCTAACAAACGAACCAAAGCAGATTGATTGACTAGCAAATGTTGGATATGACGCTCACTGACATCCGCCTCAATAACCAAAGGATCGAGGTCAATCACGCCAGCAACAGGATCGCCAACACTAACGAAATCACCGAGCTCCACCATCAAATCTTGAACCACACCCGAAAAAGGCGAAGTAATCACAGTATTCTTTAAAGCCAACTCCGCATTGCGCATCATGGCTTTTGCTTCTGTTAATGAAGCCTCAGCTGTGGTGTAGGCGATTTCACCTTGCAGTCCTCTTTTCTTCAGTGACTGCGCCGCTTTGAACTCTTTCTGCTTCAAGCGATATAACGCAGATGCTCGCTCTAGTTGAATCTCTAAATCACCCTTATCTATCTGGGCAATGGCTTGTCCTGCTTTAACCATCCCCCCCTTAACAACATTCAATCTGACAATCTTACCCGCGACTTCTGCACCTAGACGAGCATGCCTATCGGGCGCCGTTCTTCCATAGAGATCAATCGTTTTAAAGGTCGGTGATGAGGTGAAGGTTTGAAAGGAAACCTTAGCCAGCGGAATTTCTGTTGCCTTTTTTTCAGGTGACTCTTCTGCTTGCCCTACGCCTAAACCAAGCCAGATCGACAACAACACGACTAGAGTCAGAGAAACCAGCCACGGCTGCTTCAATTTCTGAAAAAGTGGTGAGTTAGAAAATAGAGTGGGCATAACAAATCCTTTTGTCCGATGTCATTCAGGCGCGCTAGTTGGCTTAATAGCGTGATGTGCAACTTCCTTATGCACAAAGGTAACCTTAACAGACCAATCCTCAACGAAGTTGGACGCTATCGACAGTTTAAAAAATATGCCGTGTACTAAAAATGACAAAATAGAAGGTTGGAATGATTTTAAAAGCAATAACTTAATATGTCTTAGCAATTTTGAGGCTGCGTGACAAACAAGAGCCTTGCTAAGAAAGGAGCTTTGTTATGAAGAGAAATTTGGGGATATAAATCGAGTAGGAGGAGG
>NZ_JBFRTN010000122.1:0-10964 GCF_041474095.1 Vibrio sp. 10N.222.54.A3 | reverse complement strand
CGATGAACCTAAAAAAAGGCTGGTCACCAAGACCAACCTTTCTATTTAGACCGAGAAGTTTGAAGCCTTCTCGTTCACTCGGTTTTAAAGCGCAGCGATTGTCGCTTTTTGCTCTTCAAGCTTAACAAGAGTTTCCTTGTAGCCTTCAAGCTTTTCACGCTCTTTCGCGATAACTGCTTCTGGTGCTTTAGCAACGAAACCTTCGTTACCTAGCTTACCTTCGATACGTTTAATCTCGCCGTGAGTCTTAGCGACTTCTTTATCTAGACGAGCAAGCTCTGCATCTTTGTCGATAAGACCCGCCATTGGGATCATCAACTCAGATTTGCCAACCAGTTTAGTTGCACAAGCAGGAGTCTCTTCACCATCAGCTAGAACTTTAATATCGTCTAGCTTAGCTAGAGAAGTAAGAACGATCTTGTTCGCTTCGATACGAGCGGCATCTTTCTCATCAGCAACCTTGATCATTACTTCTAAGCCTTGGCTTGGTGCAATGTCGTATTCCGCACGTAGGTTACGGATAGCAGTGATGAAAGTCTTAACCCATTCGATGTCGTCAACGATCTCAGCATTGAAGTTAGCTTCATTAAACTGAGGAAGCGCTTGAGTCATGATTGTCTCGCCTTCAACGCCGTCTACTAGCGGCTTAACGCTCTGCCAGATAGATTCAGTGATGTAAGGAAGAACAGGGTGAGCAAGACGCAGAGTCTTCTCAAGAACCGTGATAAGCGTGTAACGAGTCGCTTGTTGTTGAGCTTCAGTACCTTTCCAAAGAACAGGTTTAGTTAGCTCTAAGTACCAGTCACAGAATTGGTTCCAGATGAATTCGTAAAGCGTGTTTGCTGCCATGTCTAGACGGTAGTTGTCTAGGTGAGCATTAAACTCTTTCGCTGCAACTTCAAACTGAGACTCAATCCACTTATCGGCTAGAGAGAATTCCATGTTTGCACGGTCTTCTACAGACAGTGACATGCCACAGTCGTGCTCTTCTGTGTTCATCAGTACGTAACGGCTTGCGTTCCATAGCTTGTTACAGAAGTTACGGTAACCTTCAAGACGCTTCATGTCCCAGTTGATGTCACGGCCAGTTGAAGCCATAGCAGCAAGAGTGAAACGCAGTGCGTCAGTACCGTAGGGTTCGATACCGTTTTCGAATGTTTTACGTGTGTTCTTTTCGATCTTAGCAGCCAGTTTAGGTTGCATCATGTTGCCACAACGCTTCTCTACTAGCTCTTCAAGGCCGATGCCGTCAATCATGTCGATTGGGTCAAGTACGTTACCTTTCGACTTAGACATCTTATCGCCGTTTTCATCACGGATAAGACCTGTCATGTAAACAGTTTTGAAAGGTACTTGAGCCTTGCCATCTTCGTCTTTCACGAAGTGCATGGTCATCATGATCATACGAGCAACCCAGAAGAAGATAATATCAAAACCAGATACTAGTACTTCAGATGGGTGGAATGTTTTCAGTGCTTCAGTATCTTCAGGCCAGCCTTGTGTGCCGAACGTCCAAAGTGCAGAAGAGAACCAAGTATCCAGTACGTCGTCGTCTTGCTTAAGCACAACAACAGGCGCTAGGTTGTTCTTTTCACGAACTTCTTCTTCAGTGCGACCTACGTAAACTTTACCATCGTTGTCGTACCATGCTGGGATACGATGTCCCCACCAAAGTTGACGAGAGATACACCAGTCTTGCACGTCACGCATCCACGCGAAGTACATGTTTTCGTACTGCTTAGGTACGAATTGGATTTGACCATCTTCAACGGCTTTAACTGCTGGCTCTGCAAGAGGAGCTGTGCGCACGTACCATTGGTCAGTCAGCATTGGTTCGATAACCACGCCACCACGGTCGCCGTAAGGGACAGTTAGGTCGTGATCTTTGATCTCTTCAAGAAGACCAAGCTCATCGAATTCAGCAACGATAGCTTTACGTGCAGCAAAACGCTCCATGCCTTGGTACTTAGCAGGGATATCTGTTGAGTAAACATCGCATTCTTCGCCGTTCGTTGTGAAGACTTCCGCAGCATCACGGATATCAGCGTTGAACGTTAGGATGTTGATCATCGGTAGGTTGTTGCGCTTACCCACTTCGTAATCGTTAAAGTCATGAGCTGGAGTGATCTTCACACAACCCGTGCCTTTTTCCATGTCTGCGTGCTCATCGCCTACGATAGGGATAAGACGGTTTACAACAGGAAGTAGGATTTCTTTGCCGATAAGATCTTTGTAACGAGGATCTTCTGGGTTAACAGCAACACCAGTATCGCCAAGCATGGTTTCTGGACGTGTAGTCGCAACAACGATGTAGTCTTTACCATCAGCCGTTTTAACACCGTTCGCTAGCGGGTAGCGGAAGTGCCACATGAAACCTTTTTTGTCTTTGTTTTCAACTTCAAGATCCGAGATTGCAGTGTGCAGTTTAGGATCCCAGTTTACTAGACGTTTACCACGGTAGATTAGGTCTTCTTCGTATAGACGAACAAACACTTCTTGAGTCGCAGCCGATAGGCCGTCATCCATGGTGAATCGTTCACGATCCCAATCTACAGATGCACCAAGACGACGAAGTTGTTGAGTGATCGTGCCACCTGATTCGCCTTTCCATTCCCAGATCTTGTCGATGAAAGCTTCACGGCCGTAGTCGTGTTTTGTTTTGCCTTCTTCGGCAGCAATCTTACGCTCAACAACCATTTGAGTTGCGATACCAGCGTGGTCAGTACCCACTTGCCAAAGCGTGTTTTTGCCTTTCATACGTTGAGCACGGATAAGCGTATCCATGATCGTATCTTGGAACGCGTGACCCATGTGTAGGCTGCCAGTGACGTTCGGTGGCGGGATCATGATGCTGTAAGCTTCTTTTGATGTGTCACCGTGTGGCTTAAAGTAGCCTTTCTCTTCCCAAGTCTTATACAGAGCTTGTTCGATTGATGTTGGGTTGTATGTCTTTTCCATAGTGCTCTTAAACGGATACTGTGAATGGTTAATCGTGGTCAAACTTCATAAGTGAAGCTTCTTGAATCTAAATCCAAAGATAGCTTTAACTATGAGGTTTGACTATGGATGTTGAATCTCGATAGTTTGTAGCTGATATCCAGCCTGACGGTAAATTTTATACCTTTCTCGAGCGAGTTGCTTAGCTTTTTCTTCGCAAGGGACGAAGTCTATCACCTGAGCAAAGGCGTTCGCAAAGGTTGTATGATTATCGGCCAGATTAATTACGAGCTGACGATTCCAATTATGTTTTACGCCTTGATAGCCAATTTCGATGTTGGTTGAATACTTCGGGCCTTCGCCAACCAAGTTGTGCGCAATAAACTCACTGGGCTCGACTTGCCAGAAAACTTCAGCAATACGCTCGGCATGCTCTTTGTCATTACAGTTGAGGTAAAGTTTAGCGCCTTGTTTCGCAAAGTGCTGAGCAAGAAACAGCACATAGTGAGCAAAACCATCTTCGCTGGCTTGCGGGCTGTCTGAAGGCACAATGTAAAATGTAGCAGTCTGCATACTTAATACTCGAACTGAAAATCGTGGATATCAATGTTACTTGGTTAACAGGGTCTAACAAATAGCGCTTATTAAAAAAGGGCCCGTAGGCCCTTTTTATTATTTTGAAGATTGCTCTTCAGTCTCTTGGCCGCTGCGGTTCAATAAGAATTGGACTAGCATTGAGACAGGACGACCTGTCGAGCCTTTCGCTGCGCCTGACTTCCAAGCAGTACCAGCACTGTCGATGTGTGCCCAGTGGTACTTCTTAGTGAATTTAGACAGGAAGCAACCAGCAGTAATTGTGCCGCCAGGACGGCCACCGATGTTCGCCATATCAGCGAATGGGCTGTTTAGCTGCTCATGGTACTCGTCTGCCATTGGTAGACGCCATGCACGGTCACTTGCTTGCTCTGAAGCATTAACAAGTTCGTGAGAAAGTGGGTTGTGGTTCGATAGAACGCCACTGATGTGGTGACCTAGAGCGATAACACATGCGCCAGTTAGCGTAGCAACATCGACAACACAGTCAGGTTCAAAACGCTCAACGTAAGTTAGAGCATCACATAGAACCAAGCGACCTTCAGCATCAGTGTTGAGTACTTCAACCGTTTGGCCTGACATTGTCGTTAGGATATCACCTGGACGGTAAGCATTGCTGCCCGGCATGTTTTCACAACCGGCTAGGATACCAACCACGTTAATAGGCAGGTTCAGCTTAGCCAGTGCTTTCATTGTACCGAATACAGACGCCGCACCACACATGTCGTACTTCATCTCATCCATGCCTTCACCAGGCTTAAGCGAGATACCGCCTGAATCGAAAGTCAGACCTTTACCTACTAATACAATCGGCTTCGCATCTGGATCCGGAGCGCCTTTGTATTCCATGATAGACATCATCGATTCATTTTTAGAGCCACGGCCAACTGCTAGGTATGATGTCATACCCAGTTTTTCCATCTCTTCTTCGCCAATGATCTTAGTCTTCACTGTCTCGTAATCGTCGGCTAAACGACGAGCTTGAGAAGCAAGGTAAGCAGGGTTTGCGATGTTTGGTGGCATGTTGCCTAGATCTTTCGATGCTTTCACACCTGAAGCAATAGCAAGGCCGTGAGAGATTGCTTTCTCACCCAGGCTCAATTCGCGACGTGTTGGTACATTGAATACCAATTTACGTAGTGGGCGACGAGTCTCTGGCTTGTTGCTCTTGAATTGGTCAAATGTGTAAAGACCATCTTTAGTCGCTTCTACCGCTTGGCGAACTTTCCAATAAGTGTCGCGACCTTTAACGTGAAGTTCTGTAAGGAAACATACAGCTTCCATAGAACCTGTTTCGTTTAGTGTACTGATGGTTTTTTGGATAATTTCTTTGTATTGACGCTCGCCTAGCTCACGTTCTTTACCACAGCCTACCAGTAGAACACGTTCTGAAAGTACACCAGGTACTTGATGCAGTAGTAGCATCTGGCCAGGTTTACCCTCTAGATCACCGCGACGAAGCAGTGAACTAATGTAGCCATCGCTAATCTTATCTAATTGCTCGGCTACTGGAGAAAGGCGGCGCGGTTCGAATACACCGACAACGATACATGCGCTGCGCTGTTTCTCTGGGCTGCCACTTTTTACACTGAACTCCATGCGTACTCCTACATCCTGAAGACAAATCGAACTAAATGTTAGATAATGGGTTCTTACTTGTTGGATCCTATAATGGAACTAACCTTAAAGAAGAACGCTAACACTTAGCTAAAAATTTAAAAAAATAAAAGGTTCAACGGGAAATTATAGTGATTCAATCAAAAAAACAAGTTTTGTATAGGTAATTTGAGCGTGATTATTGTTAGATATTTGATCCGCGAGACAATCAAGAGCCAATTTGCGATCTTTTTTGTTCTCTTTCTCGTGTTTCTCAGCCAAAAATTCATCAGTGTTTTAGCGGATGCCTCTGATGGTGATATCCCTGCGAGTCTTATATTGTCGATTGTTGGCTTAAATATGCCAGCGATGGGCCTATTGATGCTTCCACTCAGTATCTATATTGGTATTTTGCTTACTTTTGGTCGCCTTTACGCTGAAAGTGAAATAGTCGTAATGAACGCGACTGGTATTGGTAATAAATTCCTTATTCAATCTGCACTTTACTTGGCCTTAATCACAGCATCTGTTGCTGCTTTTAACTCATTTTGGCTGTCTCCTTGGTCGCAAGATAAAGTTGAGCAAATGTATGAAGAAGTGGCTGCAGAGAACAGTGTGGATTTACTGCCAAAAGGTAAGTTTGAAGGTACGCCGGATGGCTCTTCTGTCGTGTTTATTGATGATATCAACGGTAATAAGTTAGAAAACGTGTTCGTAGCTCAAATGCGTCCGCGTGATTCTGTACTGCCAAGTGTGATGTTCTCGAAGTCAGGTGATGTAAAAGAGCTCAGTGATGGTCGCCAAGTGATCGTAATGTACGATGGTACTCGTCATGAAGGCATTCCGACTCGCCTCGACTACAGGGTGACGCACTTTGAAGAATACGAAGGCCTGATTGGTCAGCGTGAAGTTGAGAAGAAAGGTCGAGACTGGGAAGCGATCCCTACGCTTGAACTGATTGGTAACTCAAATAATAGTGCGAAAGCAGAGTTGCAGTGGCGTATTTCTTTGGTACTTTGTATTCCATTGTTGACCATGCTTGTCGTGCCACTGTCTGCGGTAAACCCTCGACAAGGTCGTTTTGCGAAAATCGGCCCAGCAATACTGATTTATCTCACCTATTTCTTAGCAATCAGTGCAACCAAGTCTTCAATCGAAGAGGGGAGCATTCCTGCGGTAATCGGCATGTGGCCAATCAATGCGTTATTGTTATTTGTCGCGATTGGTGCCAACTTTATGGATAGCGTGCCAGTAAGGCGTTTGAAAGAAAAATTCAAGAATAAGAGGTTGGCTTAAGCCGTGTTTAAGATTCTCGATTTATATATAGGCAGAACCATCATCGCAACGACGTCACTGGTATTGGTGACGTTTGTTGGTCTCTCTGGGATCATCAAATATGTAGAACAGCTAAGAAAAGTTGGCCGTGGTACATACGATCTATTACAAGCGCTGTATTTCGTTTTATTGAGTATCCCTCGTGATATCGAAATGTTCTTTCCAATGGCTGCATTGCTTGGCGCATTGATAGGGCTTGGTATGCTTGCTGCAAGTTCTGAGCTTGTCGTTATGCAGGCAGCTGGTTTCTCTAAGTTAGATATCGGCCTATCAGTACTTAAAACAGCTATTCCACTGATGATCGTGGTGACATTGCTTGGTCAATGGGGAGCACCGCAAGCGCAGAAAATGGCTCGTGATTTAAGAACTATCTCGATTGCTGGTGGTAATATTATTTCGACGCAAAGTGGTGTCTGGGCTCGTGATGCCAATGACTTCATCTTCATTGTCAAAATCGATGACCAGAAGCTATATGGAATGAACATGTGGCGCTTTGATGAAAACAAGGCACTTAAAACCGCTATTTATTCTGACGAAGTTGATTACGTTGGAGACAACGTGTGGACGATGAAGGATGTAGAGATCACGTCTTTTGAAAACGAACTTCAAATTACTAAAGAAAGTTTACCGACTTACTCTTGGGAAACGTCATTAGCTCCAGATAAGTTGGCGATAGTAACGGTTAAACCAGAAGAGCTATCGTTAAGTGGGTTGTATGATTATGTTTCTTATCTGAAGGCGTCAGAGCAAGATGCATCACGCTATGAATTGGCGCTGTGGAGAAAGATAACCCAGCCAATTTCGATCGCGGTTATGATGTTGATGGCACTGTCGTTTATCTTTGGTCCTTTGCGTAGTGTGACCATGGGTGCGAGGATTTTGTCAGGTGTTATTGCTGGCTTTACCTTCTATATATCCAGTGAGTTCTTTGGCCCAGTGAGTTTGGTTTATCAAATACCACCCGCCTTTGGCGCAATAGCCCCGAGCGTGGTGTTCCTTGGAATTGCCATCATGCTCTTGAGGCGGAAACTGTAAATAGTAAAAAGGAAGGCATAACGCCTTCCTTTTTTGATCTTGATTGGAGCTAACTTAAATCACATTATCGTGCTTGTGGTAACACAACGACTTCGGTCTTTGCCCAGATATCGTGAAAGCCACGTTTTTCAGGATCGAATGGAACACATAGGTTTGCCAGTCCAAAACCTGAAGTACCTAAACGAATCAGCGCCTGAGTTACTGTGATCGCTGAGCCATCTTTGTTTTGAACGCGCAGCTTCCAAGCTCTCATGCCGAGAGTTTGACCAGCTCTAGTCCAGAAGAACACGAAGAAATATACCCAAACGGCGACTAAGTAAAAGGTATATGCAGGGCTCCAAATCGGATGGTTGGTTAAGAAGTCACTAACATCGGCATAACCGCTGTGGTTAAAAATGCCGAGAGCCATGAGCGCGTGCAGTAGAGCGACAATGACGCCAGCCGCCAACATTTCAATAGCGATTACGATCAGAGCGTCGTAGAACAAGGCACCAAATCGGCGCATGACTCCTGCTGGTGGCAGAGTGTTTGTTGATGTCATGTGTTATTACTTCTTTAAAAATTGAGGCGTCAGAATATAGTTTAAGGCTTAGCCTGAAAAGAGACATGACGCACAGCTTATGACTTAGTGGCGAAATTATCGGCAAACACACATGAATTCAAGTTTTTATACTTGCCACATCAGTTCGCATACGTATAATGCCAAACATCGAAAGGGCAATGCCCCAAGATAATGCCGGTATGGTGAAATTGGTATACACGACGGATTCAAAATCCGTTGCCTTCGGGCGTGGCGGTTCAAGTCCGCCTACCGGTACCATATTTAAATGACAAAGCCTCGACGAAAGTCGGGGCTTTGTTGTATCTGGGATATAGGAAGCGTTGCCTTCGCGGTGGCGGCAGGAATGCCTGTCCAATCAGTCCGCCTACCGGTACCAAACATAGAAAGGTCGCTTTTATAGCGACCTTTCGTCGTTTTGGGCGTTTGTGAATTTTAAATCCAGCGTGTCGGCTTGGATGCAAGCCCAGTCAAGTCACCTACCGGCACCATATTTAAATGACAAAGCCTAGATGAAAATCGGGGCTTTGTTGTATCTGGGGTATAGGAAGCATTGCCTTCACGGTGGCGGCAAGAATGCCTGTCCAATCAGTCCGCCTATCGGTACCAAACATAGAAAGGTCGCTTTTATAGCGACCTTTCTATGTTTTGGACGTATGTGAATTTGAAATCCGGCGTGTCGTTGCAGTTGCTCTTCAATCAGACAGATCTTGATGTTTCACTCCTAAATCTCATAATTTCCCTTCGCTATTCGATCTGATAATGAATTAATTATCTTAAATCATGATGTTACCTGTCATTCTCTTTTCTATTGTCTATGTTTAAAGGACTAACAGAGGAGATAGATATGCTGACAGTAACCCCTTACTTGTTTTTTGATGGTCGTTGTAATGAAGCGTTGGATTTTTATCACAAGTGTTTTGGTGGTGTGGTTTTATCTAAGCAGCTTTTTAGTGATGCACCACAGGTAATCGAGGGCGCTCAACCTGATTGGGTTATGCATGCTGAGTTCGAAGCGTTTGGTATGAAGCTGATGATGTCTGATGGTGTTAAGGCAAAAGAACTTGAAGGCAACAATCTCGCTCTCTCTCTTGTGACTGAAGATACCGCGACTCAAGAACAAATCTTTGAAAAGCTCAAGAAGGGAGGGCGGATAATGACTCCACTCGCAGATACTTTTTGGGGGGCTCGATTTGGCAAAGTAGAAGATAAATTCGGTATACGCTGGATGGTGCACTGCGACTCTTTAAGTTGAGCCTGTGAAATTGGATAGTGAAATTGCTGCTTGGTTTTATTAGAATTATAAATAGAGATTAATCATCAATATTATATATAAAAATGGGCAGCATAAAGATTACCGTAGATCGCATTCAGCCCGGTCTGCATATACGACTCCCCGTAAAATGGAATGAACACCCATTTTTATTCAACAGCTTTAAAATCAAAGATGACGCTCAAGTAAAAGTAATTCGACATCTTGGGATTAAGCACGTCTATATAAACCTGAGTCAAAGTGATACCTCACCTTTACCTGTTAATCACGTAGGTGAACAAGAAGTCGATATTGATTCACAGGTAAGCCTTGAAACGGAAAGAATGTGGAAAGATAAGCATGAGCGTATCGAAACCCTTAGCTCTTACCGCCGCAGGGTGAGTCATTGTGAGAGAGAGTTTGAACGTTCGCTTGCTCGAATGCGATCTGTGATGACCAAGATCCGTAACAGACCTTTAGATGCGGTAGGGGAGGTTAAGGCTCTTGTTGATGATATCGTTGAAACTCTAGTGAGCGATGATAACGTCACCTTGCACCTTATGAATGCTAAAGCAGATTTCGAAGATATTTACTTTCATACTCTAAATGTTTCGGTTGTTGCACTGATGATAGGAAAGGCCAAAGGCTATAACACACAGCAATTGAAAGACCTCTCATTCGCAGCGTTGTTTCACGATGTAGGCAAGATCAAAATACCAGTCGCGATACTAAGAAAGCAGAGTGCACTAACGGTGCCAGAAGAGAACTACCTGAAGCTTCATACTAAATACGGTGCGGATATTGTATCGGCAATTGATGACTTTCCTGAAAGTGCTAAAAAGGTGATCGCTCAACATCATGAGATGAATGATGGTTCTGGCTACCCCGAGGGCTTAAAAGAACATGAGATTGATGAATTTGCCAAGATAGTCGCCGTGGCTAATGCATTTGATAACCTTTGCCATGGTAAAACGCAATCTCAACAAATGATCCCGTATTTGGCACTGTCCCACCTATATAAGAGCTGCAAGCATCTATATAGCCAAGATAACTTGGGGCTGTTAGTTAAGTTCATGGGAGTCTATCCACCAGGAACTGTAGTACAGCTTTCAAATGACTCGATTGGGATTGTGATATCCGTTAACGCTAAACATATGCTTTATCCAAATGTACTTATCTATGATCCTAGCGTGCCAAGAACCCAAGCTCCGATCATTGACCTCTTTATTAAAGAGATCAAAATCGTTAATGCCGTTCATCCAAGCAAATTACCTGAACAAGTTCGAGAGTATCTAAACCCTAGGGCTCGTTTATCTTACTTTTTTGATAGTGGAGAGTAGTTATCCACAGGTCGTTGTGGGTAATTTGTTCGAAACTTGGGGTGAAAGTGGTATAAATAAGCCCTTGGTTGAAATGTCTTCGCTTAACCTCTTTTTTTAATAAAAAACGCATTTATTGCTTGCCAATATGAGCGGCATCTCTATAATGCCGCCTCACTGACACGGCAGACGCCACAAGGCTTCAGCGAGAAATGTTAGTAAGGCAACTAGCTTTAAGCGATGATTCGCTTCTACTTTTAGAAAGTAGGAATTAATTCCAAATAAGTGTTTGACACTGAGAATTAAATCGCTAGAATGGCCGCCTCTTCCGAAGTGA